>CALCNV010000145.1 GCA_937897645.1 uncultured Lysobacteraceae bacterium | reverse complement strand
TGCCGGCATCGACGAAACGCCAATCGCCGCCGTCCGCATTCAAGGCATCGACGAATTGCGCGAGGCTCGACTGCGGGCCGTAGCCATCGTTTTCCAGCTCCATCAACGCGGCGATGTCGGCGTCGAGTGCATGCAGCGTAGCCACGAGCTTGGCCGTCTGCGCCTGCAACTGTGCGGGTGACTTGGCGCCGCGCCGGGTCGGGAAGCCGCCGCCCAGGCCGTCGCCGTTGAACATGTTTTCCAGGTTGAACACGGCGACTTTCACCGTGCCGTCCACCGCGGGCGCATCCGGTCGCGTGGCAGCGGTGACGGTCAACGGTTCGGTCAATTGCAGGCGGTACTGGCCATGGCGCTGGTCGACGATGCCCTGCACGCCGGTCGCGATGCCGCCGCCGCGCGCAACGCCTTCGGGCAGGTACCAGATGCGGTCGGGGTCACGGCGGTTGCTGGCGTCGTCCAGCACCAGGCGCCGGCGTGCGTTGTCGGCTTCAACCTGTTTGATTTCGGGGCTGCCGGGTATCGCGATCTCGGCGGGCGTCCACAGGCGGCCGTCGAAACTGGCGGTGGTTTCGGCGAAGCGCGCGTCCGTGCTGTTCAAGGTCAGCGGCGCGTCGATCTGCACCCACATGCCTTCCAGCGGTTCCCAATCCTGCGGCACGTCCTTCAGGCGCTGGCGCGCGATGTCGCCGCGGCCGATGACTTCAATGTGCTCGGGACGCAAGGTGGTCATCGTGCCCGCGCGATTGTCGGCGCTGTCTTCGACCACTACGCCGCGCACGCGCACGCGATCGCCGGCACGCAACTTGGGCAATGCGTCTTCGGGGTGGACCACGAACACCGCGTCCGACGTCGTCACATCGCCGTCGCCGGCATCCTGCATGAAGAAGCCGCCCAGCCCGCTGCTGAAATTGCCAGTGACCACGCCTTCCACCGCGACGGCCTGGCCTTCGTGCGCGCTGCGATCACCCTGGCCTTGCACCTTGCCGATGGCCATCGTTGCTTCGCTGGCGACCGCGCGGGCCGGGGTCATGCCAGCGTACAACACGGCGCAGGCGAAGCCCGGCAACAGCAGCAAGTGGGAAACACGCATGGGCATACCTGCAAGAAAGGAAGTGGAAACGAAAACGCCGCCCGTAGGCGGCGTTGGCGCGTCGGCTGGGCCGAAGCTTACTTGACGTTGGCCAGCATCCAGTCGACGGTGGCGTGGATCTGTTCATCGGTCAAACCGGGGTTGCCACCACGCGGCGGCATGATGCCGCCATCGGGACCGGTGAAGCCTTCGATGGCGTGCTTGTACAGGGTGTCCTTGCCCTTGGCCGCGCGTGCGCCCATGCCGGCAGCGGTCAGTGTGGGTGCCATGCCCACGCCATTGGTGTGGCAGGCGCCGCACAGGTTCTGGAAGATCACCGCGCCGTCCAGCGTACCGCCGTAGGCCTGCTGCGATGACGCTGCGGCGAGTGCGGCGGCTTGCGCGGCGGCCTGCGCGGCGGCACCGGTGGCACCGGCATACACCGCGCCGGTCGGGGCGATGCGCGCCGCGGTCTTGGCGGCGGCTGACGGTGACACTTCCTGCGGGATGCTCTGGTGCAGGAAGTAGGCACCCACGATCAGGCCCAGGGTCACCAGCATCAGGAAGCCGATGACCATGGAGAAATGCTTCAGGAATTCGAGGTCGTAATTGCGCACTTTCCACCTTTGGCAGCACGGGCGTGGGGCCGTGCATGGCTACGGAACACTAGGGAAGCCCCGCACCTGCACACGGGCAGGATGGGGGCGCCGCCGGGCGCAGGCGCCACGGACAAGGGCCATTATAAGCAGGGCGGGCGCAGATGCCTCAAGCGCACCAGTAAGTCGCCAGCGGCGAGCGGGCGTGGCGAAGCACCGTGCGGATCGGATATGCGGCCCCTTCGCCCGTTCCGGATGCGGCCTGCGCCAGTACCGCCTGCTTCTGCGCGCCTTCGACATGCAGGTACAGATGGCGTGCGGCCAGCAGCGGCGGCAGGGCCAGGGTGATGCGGGGTTCGCCAGCGCCGGGTGCACGCATGGGCAGCACGCGCAGGCTCGAGTCCGGATCCAGCGCCTCGGCCAGGCGGTCGCCACCCGGGAAGAACGAGGCCGTGTGGCCGTCATTACCCATGCCCAGCACCACGGCGTCGAACGGCAATGCGAGCGAGGCCAGGTCGGATTCCACGTCGTCCAGCGCCTCCTCGGGCGTCCCCGTGTCGCGGTACAGCGGCAGGAAGCGTGCGGCGGCGGCTGGCCCCTGCAGCAGGTTTTCGCGCAACAGGCGTGCGTTTGAGCGGGCGTTGTCTTCCGCCACCCAGCGCTCGTCGACCAGGGTCACGACCACCCGCGACCAGTCCAGTGGTTGCACCGACAGCGCGCGCATGAAGGCCTTGGGGGTGTTGCCGCCGGACAGGGCCAGGCTGGCGGAGTCGCGTTCCTGCAATGCGCTGCGCAGGTTGGTGGCGAC
>CALCNV010000144.1 GCA_937897645.1 uncultured Lysobacteraceae bacterium | reverse complement strand
CAATGCAATGCCGTAATCCATTCCTGATCCTCCTGCTCGCGACCTGCCTGCCTGCGAACGCCGCCGACCGCATCACCGGCCGTGATTTCGCCACGCGTTCGGAAGTCATCGCGCCGCATGCGATGGCGGCTACCTCGCATCCGTTGGCCACGCAGATCGCGCTCGACGTGATGAAGCAGGGCGGCAGCGCGGTGGACGCCGCCATCGCCGCGAATGCCGCGCTTGGCCTGATGGAACCGACCGGCAACGGCATGGGGGGCGACCTTTTCGCCATCGTCTGGGATCCGAAGACCCGGCAGCTCTACGGCTACAACGGTTCGGGACGCTCGCCGAAATCCCTGACCCTGGAACACTTCCAGAAACTCGGCCTCACCGACATCCCGCCCACCGGACCGTTGCCGGTCAGCGTGCCTGGCGCGGTCGACGGCTGGTTCGCATTGCACGACCGTTTCGGCACGATGCCGATGAAAGACGTGCTGGCGCCGACCATCCGCTATGCGCGCGAAGGGCATCCGGTGGCGCAGACGATCGCCTATTACTGGAATCGCTCGGTGCCGCGCCTGTCGCCGTATCCGGGCTTCAAGGAACAGTTCACGATCAACGGCCGCGCGCCGCAGACCGGCGAAATGTGGAAGAACCCCAACCTCGCCGACACGTTGCAGAAGATTGCCGAGGGCGGTCGCGATGCGTTCTACAAGGGCGACATCGCCCGCACCATCGACGTCTACTTCAAGGCCAACGGCGGTTTCCTCAGCTTTGAAGACATGGCCGCGCACCAGGGCGAATGGGTGCAGCCGGTCAGCACCAACTACCGTGGCTATGACGTGTGGGAATTGCCGCCCAACAGCCAGGGCATCGCCGCGTTGCAGATGCTCAACGTGCTGGAAGGCTATGACTTCAGCAAGATCCCGTTCGGCAGCGCCGAGCACCTGCACCTGTTCGTCGAAGCCAAGAAGCTGGCCTTCGCCGACCGCGCGCGCTGGTACGCGGATCCCGCGTTCCAGAAACTGCCGGTGGCCCAACTGGTGTCCAAACCGTATGCCGATGCACGTCGCAAACTGATTTCACCCGACACGCCGCTGCGTGAAGTGCAGCCGGGCACGCCGGCGGAGCTGGACGAAGGCGACACCATTTACCTCACCACCGCCGATGCCAACGGCATGATGGTGTCCTTGATCCAGTCCAACTACCGCGGCATGGGCAGTGGCATGGCGCCGCCGGGACTGGGTTTCATCTTGCAGGATCGCGGCGAGATGTTCGTGCTCAAGCCAGGCCATCCGAATACCTTCGCACCCGGCAAGCGCCCGTTCCAGACCATCATCCCGGCCTTCATCACCAAAGACGGCAAGCCCTACATCAGCTTCGGCCTGATGGGCGGCGCCATGCAGCCGCAGGGCCACGTGCAGATCGTGATGAACCTGGTGGACTTCGGCATGAACCTGCAGGAGGCCGGCGACGCGCCGCGCATCCAGCACGAGAACGACACCGAGCCAACCGGACAGAACACGGCGATGAGCGACGGCGGCGTGGTGCAACTGGAATCCGGCTTTCCATATGAAAGCGTGCGCGCGCTGATGGACAAGGGCCACCACGTGGAATGGGCGTTGGGTGCGTATGGTGGCTACCAGGCGATCCGTTTCGATGCGGCTCAGGGCGTGTACTACGGCGCGTCCGAAAGTCGCAAGGACGGACAGGCCGCGGGCTACTGATTTCGCTCGGTAGGAGCGGCCCATGGCCGCGAGCTCTTTCGGCGTCGATGCAAAGAGCTCGCGGCCATGGGCCGCTCCTACCTTCTTTCGAAGACACTGATTGATGGCCTTTGACGCATTCGCACTGATCCTGACCATGCTTGCGCTGGGCATGTTGTTTGCGCGCCTGAAGCTGTTGCCGGCTAACGCTGCGGAAGTCCTCAACCTGGTCGTGCTGTACGTGTGCCTGCCGGCGGCGGTACTTATCTACGTGCCGCGCCTGCACGTGGATGCGTCCTTGCTCGGTGTCATCGCCACGCCGTGGCTGCTCGCGACGACGACCGTAGCGCTGGTCACGCTAGCGACGCGTGCGTTCGGATTCCGTCGCGACGAACATGCCGTGCTATTGCTGTGCGTGGCGCTGGGCAACACCAGTTTCATCGGTTATCCGATGGTGCGTGCGCTGCTGGGTGAAGA
>CALCNV010000143.1 GCA_937897645.1 uncultured Lysobacteraceae bacterium | reverse complement strand
TTACTCCGCCGTAGTCGGATCGATGATCGAGCTGACCGCGGAGACGCGGTTGGCCGGGAAGCCGCCTTGCCTGGCGTGCTCGCGCACCATCTCCTCGTTCGGCGCGATGTAGATGCAATACACCTTGTCGGCAGTGACGTAACTGTGCAGCCACTGGATCTGCGGGCCCATGTTGCCGAGCACGCCGCATGACGTCTGCGAAATGCCCCTCAGCTCTGCAGGCGACAAGTTTCCCGCACCGGGGATGTCGCGTTCGATCACGTACTTGGGCATGGCCGTTTCCTCGCTGGTTGAGGCAGCGGGGCTGCCTCGCAACCAGACCAACGCGGCGAGGGCATACGATCGGCCGTCGCTTCGGGTCCGCGAGGAATCAGGCCTTGTGCCCGCTCGCCAGGTATTCCGCGCTCTGCATCTCGATCAGGCGCGAGGCGGTGCGCTCGAAGGCGCCGTGCAGGCGCGTGCCCGAGTACAACTCCGTCGGCAACGTCGTTGCGGTGCACACCAGGTTGACGTGACGGTCGTACAGCTCGTCGATCAAGTTGACGAAGCGCCGCGCGGCGTCCTCGTTGTTGCGGTCGAAGGTGGGAATGCCTCCCAGCAACACGGTGTTGAACTCGCGCGCGACTTCGATGTAGTCATTGGTGCCGCGCGGGCCTTCGCAAAGCGCCGCGAAATCGAACCAGACGATGCTCTTGCCGCGTCCACGCACTGGGATCCGGCGCGCCTCGATTTCGATATTGCCGCGCTTTTCCGCCAGGCCGCTCAGCTCGTGCCAGCGCTCGCCCAACCAGGCGTCCGACTGCGCATCCAGCGGCGTGCGGTACACCGGTGATCGCGTCAATGCGCGCAGGCGGTAGTCTTCTTCGCCATCGGCATGCAGCTCGACGCAGTATTTCTTCAACAACTCGATGGCGGGCAGGAAACCTTCGCGCTGCAGTCCGTCCTTGTACAGGTTGGCCGGCGCGGTGTTCGAGGTCGTCACCAGGGTCACGCCTTCGGCGAACAACCGGTCCAGCAGGCGCCCCAGCAGCATCGCGTCGCCGATGTCGGTGACGAAGAATTCGTCCAGCACCAGCACGCGCAATTCGTCGCGCCACTCCTCGACGATCTTCGCCAGCGGGTCGCTCTGTCCCGCGTGCTCGCGCAGGCGCTCGTGCACGCCGCGCATGAAACGGTGGAAATGGGTGCGGTATTTCTGCTGGATCGGCAGGCCGTCGTAGAACAGGTCGACCAGGAAGGTCTTGCCGCGACCGACACCGCCCCAGAGATACAGGCCGCGCACGGGTTCGGGCTTCTTCCAGAATGAAAACCTCTCGCGCCAGCCCACGTCGGTGGCTTCGAGCACTTCCTGGTGGATGCGATCCAATGCACGAAGGATCGCATGCTGCGCAGGATCGTCCTGCCAGTCGCCGCGTGCCACGCCCTGGGCGTAGGCCTGCGACGGGGTAGGCGCGCTGGCTGTTGCGGAATCCCCGGCTGCACTCACGCAGCAGGCAGCCAGGATTTGACGCTGTGCTGCAGCGCGCCGCGCAGGTCGACCAGTTTGCGGTGGAAGAAATGGCTGGTGCCGTGCATGCGCACCAGCTCGGGCTTCTGCTTGAGCGAGTCGATCCAGTCGTAGACGGCTTGCGGGTCGACCACTTCGTCCTCGTCGCCCTGGATCACCAGCCACGGACAGGTCGGTAAAACGATCTTCTCGAATTCCCAGCGACCGACCGGCGGTGCGATGGAAATGAGCGCATCAGGCTGGATCTCGGCAGTGCTGCGCAACGACACATACGCACCGAAGCTGAAACCGGCCAGCCACAGGTCGTCGTCCGGACGCTGTTCGCGCACCCATGTCGCCATGGCCAGCAAGTCGTCGCGCTCGCCGTTGCCATGGTCGAAGCTGCCGGACGATTCGCCGACGCCGCGGAAATTGAAGCGCAGCGTGGTCGCACCCAGTTCGCGCAGGCTGCGCGCGGCCATGGTCACGACCTTGTTGTGCATGCTGCCGCCCTCGGTGGAGAGCGGATGGCACATCACGACCGTCAATGGCAATGGAACCACATCGCCTTCGGGTATATCGATGGCGAGTTCCAGCGTGCCGGCGGGGCCGGGCAGGGTGAGTGGCGATGAAGTCGAGGGAAAGGCAGGAAGCGTCATGCGGGAATGATAACGCCGACGCGTAGGAGCGGGCCCTGCAGTCAGGTAGCGTGCGCCATGCGCACGATCTCGGGGAATCAGGTCAGGGGATCGTGCGCATGGCGCACGCTACCTCGAGATTTAGAGCTCGCGCCCATGGGGCGCTCCTACAGGGTGGTTACAGGTCGAAGCCGAGCAGCATGGGGTCGTGGTCGGAGCTGCGCCATGGGCCGGGGACATTGCCATCGGCATAGCCCGCGCCATCGGCTTCGTCGGCGTTGCTGTGCCATTCGCGTGCGCCTTTCAATTTGCCTGCAAGCGCGGGGCTCAACAGTGCATGGTCCAGGCGACCGGACTGGCCGTTGTAGACGTAGCTGTAAGGCTGTTCCACCTTGGCGGCAGCAAACGCATCCACCCAGCCGGCGTCACGCAGCACCCGCACCGGTTCTTCCATCGCATACGCGTTCAGATCGCCGACGATCAGTTTCAATGCGCTGTCGTGGCCCGTGGGATCGGTCTGCAGCCAGGCGTCCAGGCGCTTGGCGGAATCCACGCGCAGTGCATTCCAGCAACCTTGGCCATCTTTCGC
>CALCNV010000142.1 GCA_937897645.1 uncultured Lysobacteraceae bacterium | reverse complement strand
TGACCCGTCCAGACCTGCGTGCACGCCTGTCGGAAGCGATGGCGCACAAGGATCGCTAGGCTTTATCTGACGGCGACAAAAAAGGCCGTCATCCCGGCGGTTTTCAACAGCCGAATGGCTGGTCAAGCCGGGACCCAACTCGACGAGAACGAGTAGTTGGGTCCCGGCTTTCGCCGGGATGACGGCTCGTTTTTATCGAGGAAACCGGACACTGCAATATCACGGAAAAGCGCAAACCACGGCTGATGAATCCCGAAAACCAGATTCGCGCTAGCAACGTGCTCAAACCGCCGGACTATCCGCCCAGACACTATTCGCTTCACCCGTGCGCGCACGCCGCGCGGTAGCACGCGCCAACGAGGCGAAGCCGAACGCCATGGCCACGGCGACGATGTCGACGAAGAACAGGTTCCAGTGGCCGGCTGCCGCGCTTTTCCAGAACCACCAGCCCGTAGCGACGCCATGTGCGACTGGAATCAGCGCGGTCGTCACGGCGGCTGCCCACAACAGCTCCTGCGCGGCACGCACGGGAGGACGCAGCGCGGCCCAGGCCACGCACAGCGCCCATGTGATGAAACACGCCCAGGTAATGCCCGCACCCACATCCAAGGACTGGTTGAGCGCCCGCATTTCCAGCAACTGCGTGGCGATGAAGGCGACGGATATCGCCACGCACACACCGATGCATACGCCGACCGTGGCGCGCGCCAGGTTGACCTGTGCACGACCCTGCAGCACCTGCCGACGCTTGCGCCTCGACTCGATCCACAGCAGGTTGCCGGAATAGAACAGGAAGGCACCGCCCAGGCCCAGCAGGAAGTACGTCCACTTCACCCAGGCGTTGCCGTATTCGCCGAAATGCAGCGCATACGCCGAAGCAATGGTGGCGTGGTTGGCATCACGCTGGCCCGGCAACTGGGTCGCCAACAGCTCGCCCGTGTTTGCGTCCAGCGCGACGGAGCCCAACGGCCCCAGTGTGCCGGGGGCTTCACCGGTCACTTCGACCACGGCGTTGGCGTCGCCCGCATTGGCCAGTTTCAGGTACGCGGGTTCGAAATCATGCAGGCCTTGCGCGCGCGCCACCTCGATGGAGCGCACATGCCACATGGCCAACTGGCCTTGGGGAACGGACTGTCCGGCAGCCGGCTTGATAGGCGCGGTATCGAATGCCGCAGGCAAGGCGTCCATCAACTCGCTGCGATAGATCAAAGGATTCAACGCCGCCATGGTGATGAAGAGCAGGCAGAGCATCGCGCCGGTGACTGCGAACATGACGTGCATCGGCAGGCTGAGTACGCCGATGACGTTGTGCGCATCCTGCCAGAAGCGCTTGAGATTGCGGCCCGGACGCAGCGCGAACAGGTCCTGCACCAACTTGGGCAAGTGGATGACCAGTCCCGAGACCAGCGCGATACCGTACAACAGGCTGACGATACCCATCAGGTAGGTGCCGGCCATCGGGATGCCCAGCGAGAAATGCAGCGCATTCACCAGCTCGGACAACGCCGCCTGCGGTGGTTCTGCGCTGCCCTGCACGTCATTGCGCGTGGCGAACTGCCATGCGCCCTTCGCATCCTGCCAGTAGATCGCGACGTCGGGATGCTCTGCTCCGGGGAACAGCATGCCTACGTGCTTGCGAGCTTCTGGATGCAGCGCGAGCACGTCGTCCAGGAGTTCTTGCGCATCCGCCAGGGTTTCCTGCGGCCGATCCACCGCGTGTGGGGATTGCCAGAACTGCAACTCATGGTGGAACACGGTGATGGCGCCAGCGTAGAACGCCACGAACAGCGCGAATCCCGCCACCAGGCCAACCCAGGTATGCAGCGTGGTGTAGGTGCGCAGCGTGGTCGATTTCAGTTTCATGGCTTCGACTTCACTGTACCCACGCCAGCGCTTGCAAGCCCCACAGCGCAGCCAAGGCAATCACAGCCAACGCACTCAGCCATGCCCAGGCACTTTTCCCACTGGCGAACTTGAAACTTGCCGCGATGACACCGATCCACACCGGGAAGAATGCGATGAGGCCGAGGACGATCGTGCTTTCCCAGTTCCCGGGCAGCAACCAGCTCACCAAGCCCACCAAGGCCGCGGAGAGTAGAAATCCAGGGAAGATGCCCGCCGTCGCCCGCGCCCACATCAGCGTTCAACCTGCGTGTCGTTCGCCGGGCTGGTCCACGCCGCGAGATACGGGAATGCCATCAACGCCAGCATCCAGGTACCCAGCATGACGCACAGGCCGGCACCGACGCCCAGGTCTGCGACCCAGAGCGCAAGTGACACTAGCGCGAGCATCCATCCGATCCACGTACCAACGCCGCGCCAACGCTGCAATGCAGGCCAGCGGCAATGCGCCGAACCCGCGTACAGCGCCAGCGCAGAGAACACGCCGGTGATGAACGCGGATACGGGTAGCAGCAGGCTCATGCGGACTTTCCGTTCAACCAGGCCTTACCACTGGAAGCGTGCGGTCGCGGTGACCGTGCGCGGGTAGCCGTAATAGCACCAGGCCGCGCTGTTGCAGGCGCTGATGTATTCCTTGTCCGTCAGGTTCTGCGCATTCAACTGCAGGCGCCAGTTGCCGATGTCGTAATGCACGGCGGCATCAAACAGCGTGTAAGAAGGCGTCTGCCACAGGTTGTAGGCATCGCCGTAGTGCTCGCCGGTGTAACGCACGCCGCCGCCGAAGCCCAAGCCGGCCAGCGCCCCGGTGGTGATGGTGTAATCCGCACCCAGCGAGGCCGCGTGCTTGGGTTGCAGCGGGATCTGTGCACCCAGCGACAGCGGGTCATTGCTCTCCGTCACTTCGGAGTCGATGTAGGTATACGCGCCATACACGCCGAAACCATCCGTCACGTTCCAGCGGCCTTCCAGCTCGACGCCGCGCACCTTGGTTTCGCCCTGCTGGATCTGGAACAGGGTGTGGTTGGGGTCGACAGTCAAGGTGTTCTGCTGGCTCAGCTCATAAACGGCCAGCGTGGCCAACACGTTTCCATTGGCCGGCTGGTACTTGATGCCAGCTTCCACCTGTTCTCCGGTGGTCGGCACGAATGCCTTGCCGGCGAAGTCAGTGCCCACCGTGGGCTGGAACGACTGCGAATAGCCCACGTACGGCGCGAAGCCGTTATCGAAGAGATAGTTGATGCCGACGCGACCGGAGAACTTCTCGTCGCTCTGGCGTGAACGTGAAGGAACTCCCAGCACCTGCTCGGTCTCGGTGGCGACCCAGTCCTGGCGTCCGCCTAGGGTGAACACCCAGCGGTCCAGCTTGATCTGATCCTGCACGTAGATGCCGATCTGCGACTGCTCCTGCAAGGTGCGCGAGGTATAAGCCGGGCGCACGACCGGACTGCCATAGACCGGGTTGAACACGTCCAGCCCGGCGACGCCGAAGGTGAACGCCGACGAGTAGTCGTTGTCCTGGCGACGGTAATCCAGGCCAGTCAGCAGCATGTGCTGCGCACGACCGACGCCGAACTTGAATTCGAAATTGTTGTCCATGCCGAAGTTCTTGCTTTCTTCTTCGGTCGGGAACAGATAACGGAACAGCGTGCGCTGGTCGCCGAGGAAACCGAACGCGCCCACCGTGGGACCGGTAAACACATCGGTGACGCCATAGCGCACGTTCTGGTGGAAGCTGGTGCCGCCGCCGAAGTCATGATCGAACTGGTAACCCAGCGACTTCATGCTCTTGTCGTAATCGTTCTGGCCCGGCTCGCCGGTGAAACGGTTGATCGGGATCTGGCCATTGGGATTCGGCAGCAAGGTGCCTTCCGCCGGCAGGAAGCCACCACCGGCTACCGTGTTGGATTCCTGGTAACGCGCCAGGAGGGTGAGCTGGCTGGCATCGTTGGGTTTCCAAGTGATGGCAGGCGCGAAAAAGTAGCGGTCGTCATGCACGAAATCGACCACGTCGTCACTGTTGCGCGCCAGGCCGGTCAAGCGGTACAGCCACGTGCCGTCCGCGCTGAGCTTGCCGCCGAAATCGAAGGCGCCCTGGACCATGCCGAACGTGCCGACCTGCAGTTCCACTTCGCGCAGGGTTTCTTCGGTAGGACGCTTGCTGACGTAGTTGACCATGCCGCCCGGCGGCATCGCGCCGTAGTTGACCGAGGCCGGCCCCTTCAACACTTCGATGCGCTCAAGGCCATAGGGTTCGATGCGGGTGATGCCGGTGCCGGAACCATCGGCCAGTGCCAGGCCGTCCAGGTAACGCGCCGGTGTAAAGCCGCGCACCAGCAGCCAGTCGCTGCGCGTGTCGCTGCCGTAAGCGCCACCCTGCGCGCCAGCGGTATGCCACACGGCCTGCTCGACGCCGTGGATGCCCCGGTCGCGCATCTGCTGGCTGGTGATGACCGAGATCGATTGCGGGATCTCGATGATCGGGGTCCTGGTCTTGGTGGCCGCGCCAGTGTCCTTGGCGATGGGTGCGGTCACTTCCACCGTGTCGAGCGTCTTGGCCTGGTCCTGGGCCGATGCCGCCAGCGGCGCGGCGGCAAACAAGGCGGCGGCAAGTGCGACGTGGATGGCACGCACCAACGGGGATGCGACAGGAAACGACGCCTGTATGGATGGCGTGCTGGCAGTACGAGCAGACATGGATAAAACCTTGGAATTGGGGGCTTTCGACGGCAGCGCACCCGCCAGACCGGCTGGAGATGGCCACGAATAAGAATCATTACTATCTTAGTCCCAATGCCGCGCCGCGGCAAACTGAGGGAACTGGGGTCAGGCTTGGACCGCCCCTGAGGACTTGCGCAAGGCCAGTTTCACCGGAATGGTCTGGCTTTCCACCGGCTCGTCGTTGATCAGCCGCAACAGGTTCTCGACTAACAAGCTGCCGGCCAGCTTGGTGTCCTGCTGGACGGTGGAGAGGCTGGGATTGACGAAGCCGGCCATGGGAATGTCGTCGAAACCGGCCACCGCGACGTCTTCTGGCACGCGCAGCCCGCGCTCGTGCAGGGCCTTCATTGCGCCGATGGCGATCAGGTCGCTGGCTGCGAAAATGGCGTCGAACGGCTCGTTGCGCTCCAGCAGATGGCGCGCGGCCTCGAAGCCGGATTGCTCGGTCGTCACCGCATCCAACTGGAGCCTTTCCCCGGCGATTAACCCCGCCTCTTCCAAGGCCTGCACGTACCCACGGTAGCGTTCGAAGAATTCCGGATAGTGGTTGGACGCATGCCCAAGGAAGGCGATGCGTCGTCGCCCCTGCGCCAGCAGATGCGCCGTGATGTCATGCCCACCCTGGAAATTGTCGCTGCCTATAGAAACCCCAGGCTGGCCCGGCAATGCCGCACCCCAGCGCACGAAATGGGTGCCCTGCTCCACCAGCCGCTCGAGCCGCGACTGTGATTCCAGGTAATCGCCGTACCCCAGCAGGATCAAGCCATCCGCCTTGTTGCTGTCTTCGTAATCCGCCTGCCAATTGGTGGACAGTTGCTGGAACGAAATCAGCAGGTCGTAGCTCTGCAGCGCACACGCACGGGTGATGGAACCTAGCATGGACAGGAAGAACGGGTTGATCTGCGAGTCGTCCGGGGTGGGATCTTCGAAGAACAGCAGCGCAATGGTGCCGGAATGCTGGGTGCGCAGGTTCGATGCGTTCTTGTCGACCTTGTAGTGCAGCTGCTCGGCGATGGCCTGAATGCGCTTGCGGGTTTCCTCGTTGACCATCGGGCTGCCACGCAGGGCCCGCGACACGGTGGGCTGGGAAACCCCGGCCAGGTGCGCGATATCCAGTGAAGTGGCCTTGCCCTTGATGGTCATGCAGTCGCATACGTGGCTGACGCGGGAAAAGATGATGCCACGCCGGGCCTGCCTTTTCAGACAAATGGGGTGGACAGGCGGGAGGACAGGATTATAATTTCGGTTCTTTCAGGAATTACTGAAAATTATGGAACTCCCCAGCCTGACCCAGAGCTTCGTCCTGCACTTCGGCGAGATGGGCAGCCGTTGGGGGATCAACCGCACGGTGGGACAGATCTACGCCCTGCTGTTCGTGTCCGCCCGTCCCCTGCATGCCGACGAGATCACCGAAAAACTCGGCGTGTCGCGCTCCAACGTCAGCATGGGCCTGCGCGAACTGCAGTCCTGGCGGCTGGTCAAGCTGGAACACCTGCCCGGTGACCGCCGTGACCACTTCAGCGCGCCCGAAGATGTATGGAGCATCTTCCGCACCCTGGCCGAGGAACGGCAGCGCCGGGAAATCGACCCGACGTTATCGATGCTGCGCGTAGCCTTGTTGGAATCGCCGGACTCGGCAGAAGAACGCCACGCGCAGGAACGCATGCGCGAGATGTACGACCTGATCGAGAAGGTCACGGACTGGTTCGAGGAAGTACGCAAACTGTCGCCCGACACCCTCACCCGCCTGATGGACCTGGGCGAGAAAGTGCAGAAGCTGCTCGAGTTCAAGGACAAAGTGAAGCTGCTTCCCACCACCAAGAAGGCCGCCGCCCCATGATCGACCCGATCGCGCTGGCGCGCATCCAGTTCGCCGCCAACATCAGCTTCCACATCCTGTTCCCCACCATCACCATCGCGTTGGGCTGGATCCTGCTGTTCTTCAAGCTGCGTTTCCGCGCCACCAGCGACGAGAAATGGATGATCGCCTATGGATTCTGGGTGAAAGTGTTCGCGCTGAGTTTCGCGATGGGCGTGGTCAGTGGCGTCACCATGAGTTTCCAGTTCGGCACCAACTGGCCGGGCTACATGATGACCGTCGGCAACATCGCGGGACCGTTGCTGGCGTATGAAGTACTCACCGCGTTCTTCCTGGAAGCCACTTTCCTGGCAGTCATGCTCTTTGGTCGCGACCGCGTTTCCGACCGCATGCACACCGTCGCCACCTTGCTCGTTGCTGGCGGAACCACGTTGTCCGCGTTCTGGATCCTCGCACTGAATTCGTGGATGCAGACGCCAACCGGTTTCGAAATGATCAATGGCCAGGCCCATCCCACGGACTGGTGGCAAGTGGTGTTCAATCCGTCATTCCCGTATCGGCTTGCCCACATGCTGATCGCCTCCGGACTGACCGCTGCGTTCCTGGTCGCAGGACTGTCTGCCTACAAGTGGCTGCGCAACGACCGCTCGCCTGCCGTGATGGCAGCCCTGCGTACCGGCGTGTATCTGGCGGCGATGCTGATCCCCGTGCAGATCTTCGTCGGTGATCTGCACGGCCTCAACACCATGGAACACCAGCCCGCCAAGTTGGCGGCGATGGAAGGCATCTGGAGTACCCAGCGGGGCGCACCGGCCGTGTTGTTTGCGGTGCCCAACGAGGCCACGAAAGAGAACGATTACGAGATCGCCGTTCCCAAGCTCGCGTCGTTGTACCTGACTCACAACATCGACGGCGAAGTGAAGGGACTGGATGAGTTCCCGAACGACCATCCACCCGTGAAGCCCGTGTTCTACGCCTTCCGCGTCATGGTGGGCGTGGGCATGTTGATGTTGTTCACTTCGTGGATCGCCGCCTGGCAACTCAAGCGTCGTGGCGAACCGTCACCGTGGCTGGCGCGCGTACTGGTGGGCATGACGTTCTCCGGGTGGCTCGCGGTATTGGCCGGCTGGTATGTGACCGAAATAGGGCGGCAGCCGTGGCTGGTGACGGGCGTATTGCGCACCGCGGATGCTGCTTCCTCCACCCCTGCGCCGATCATAGGCTTGAGCCTGTCCATGTACATGGCGATCTACGTAGGCCTGATCCTTTCGTATATCTCCGTGCTGTTCTACCTGGCGCGCAAGCGCAAACCGGTGGTAGTGGCTGCCGATGCGCCCACCGTGAATGAAGGAGAAGGCGTATGAACGATTGGCTGCCGGTCGTGTTCACCGGCCTGATGGGCCTGTCCATGCTGCTGTATGTCGTATTGGACGGCTACGACCTGGGCGTTGGCATCCTACTGCGGCAGGCTGACGATGCGCAGAAAGACACGATGATCGCGTCGATAGGCCCGTTCTGGGATGCCAACGAAACCTGGCTGGTGCTGGGCGTGGGTTTGCTGTTGGTGGCCTTCCCGATGGCGCATGGCGTGATCCTGGGCGCGTTGTATTTGCCCGTGGCTTTCATGCTGATCGGCCTGATATTGCGCGGCGTGGCGTTTGATTTCCGGGTGAAAGTGCACGACCAGCACAAGCCGCTGTGGAA
>CALCNV010000141.1 GCA_937897645.1 uncultured Lysobacteraceae bacterium | reverse complement strand
TTTTCCAGGATCTTGTCGGTGCGGCGATCCAGCTCGGTTGCCGCCTCGTCCACGTCCATTCGTCCGTTCGCCACCTCTTCGCCGATCAGGCGCATTTCCGTGGCGATGCGCTCCCACTCCGGCACCTTCGGCGTAGGAACTGCACGCTCCAGTTGTTCGCCGAAGGCCTTGGCATGCGCGTCATTGGCCAACGCAGGAGTCCGCCACGGCGAGCGACGCGGCGGAAGATCACCGGTCAAGGCGTGGAACTTCGCCTGCGTTTCAGGCGTGGACAGATATTCGATCAGCTTCCATGCCGCGGCCTTGCGTGGGGAGTTGCGGAACACCACGAAGCTGGTGCCATTCGCCAACGAGGCGCCGGGACCTTCCGGACCTGGCAACGGCATGGTCATCCAGTCGTCCTGTTGTTCCGGCGGCAGTCGTTCCTTGAACTTGGCGATATTCCATGGCCCGGAAATGTAGAAGGAGAAAAAACCTTTGCCGAACTCGTCCCACACATTGGAAATCTGGTTGTTGGTGACGACCGGCGCCCACTTCTTTTCGAACATTTCCTTGTAGAAACCCAGCGCCTGCTTGAAGCCCGCGCTGCGGAAATTCCCATAGCGCCCGCCATCGCGCAATAGCGGCTCCGGCTGCTGGATGGCCAGGCTCAACAGCGGTTCGAATTCGTTGAGCGGCAGCAGGATCGCGTAGCGCTCCGGCCCGACGTGCTGCTTGATGGCCGCCATCGCAGTGCGCCACTCGTCCCAACTCTTCGGCGTCGCCGCGATACCCGACTCCCTGAGGATGTCGGTGCGGTAGAACGGCAGTCGCGTTTCCACGTACCACGGCACGGCATACGCCCTGCCCTCGACCACGCCGCTGTCCCAGACGCCCGGGAAGAAATCGGCAACGTCAAAGCCTTGGGACGCCGCGATCTCCTCGTCCAGCGGCTCGATGGCACCCAGAGCGATGAATTCCGGAATCCAGGTATTGCCGATGGGCGATACGTCGGGCAGCGAATCACCTGCGAATGCGGTGAGCAATTTCTCGTGCGCCGACAGCCACGGTAGTTGCTGGAGCTCGACCTTGATGCCGGGGTTCTGGCGTTCGAACTCGGGCAACAGTTGCGCCACGACCTCGCCTTCGTAACCCATGGCCCAGAACTTGACGACTTCGCGGTTGTCTTGCTTGCGTGTGCAGGAAACTGTAGACAACAGTGTTATGCAAAGCATAACCACTAAAAGAAAGTCGCTCCGCCGCATCATTATTCTTTAACCGTCATCCCGGCGAAAGCCGGGACCCATCTCAACATGTTCATGGCACCGTCCGAAAATACGCGTCATCCGTACATGGGTCCCGGCTTTCGCCGGGATGACGATCAAGGGTGGTACGCGCCAGCGCGATGACCGACCCTGCTGCATTGTTGATGCGCGGATACAATCTATACACCCTACTCCGGTTGCTGCGGCCTCGGCGCCGCCTGCTTCTGGCTGTCGGGATTGCTGCCACGCGACTCCGCCGAGCCCAGCGCACGCGCGGCGGCGGCCTTCGGATCCGCGGGCGCCTGCACGGGCATCGGCTCACCCTTGGGGGTCAACCAGCCGCCCTTGAAGCCCGCGCGCTCCAAGCCGTTGCGGATATGCGGATTCTTCTTCATCACTTCCCATACGAAGCCATTACGGTAGTTGGCGATCATGGTCAGGATCGGGCCCTGGTCGATGCCGATGTAATCGCTGGCCACCCAACCCTCACCCGGCACCAGTCGCCCGGTCTTGAGCGGAATGTCGAAATCGAAGCTGCGATTGAATGAATCCAGAAACCCATAGCTGGAATAGATGTAGTCGCCGTAACGCTCATGCATCTCCAGCGTGGCGGGAATGACGATCTCCGGTGCGAAAGGCAGGGAGGAAATCGCGGCCGTCGGTGCAATGGTACCGTCGTCGAAATTCTCGCGCAGCCCTGCGCCGCGCGCGGAATAATGGCGGAATTCGCGCTGCTCGCCACGGAACTCCTGCACCGTCTGCTGCGCACCGTCGCTGGCGGTCAGGCCCCAGACGTTCTCGCCGTAATCCTTCCACTTCATCGGATTGTCGATGGCGTACGCACGTTGCGCGAGCGTGGCACGGCGACTGTTCTCGAAATAGTCCATGCCGCGTTCGCGTATGAAATCATCCTGGATGCCGCGGAAATCGATCCAGACATGGCTGTACTGATGGCCGAACATCGGACCGAACGCCAGGAACTCCTGCCCCTGGTAGACGCCCCAGTCATCGTTGTAGGTACGTGCCCACACTTGCCAGGCATCCGGGCTTACCGGATGCGTTGGCGAACCGAGCGCCAGGATGTAAAGCATCATCGCTTCGTTGTAGCCCATCCAGTCGTGCTTGATGAAGCCGCTTTCCGGGAACCAGCCCATCGAGACCAGTGGCTTGTTCTGCTGCAGCCAGTTCCAGTCGACACGACGGTAGAGTTCCTCGGCAATTTCGCGGATCTCTTTTTCACGTGGCTCGTCGCGGTCGTAATAGGATTGCGAGAACAGGACGCCCATCATCAACAGCGAGGTGTCGACGCTGGACAGTTCGACCCACGAGTTGTAGCGCTCGCCTTTCTGCATGTCGAGGAAGTGGTAGTAGAAGCCTTTGTAAGCCCCTTTCCCGGTACGTTGCGGGCCTTGCGGCATGTCGCGGAAGAACTTCAGCGTCAACAGGGTGCGATCCACGGCCTGGTTGCGGCTGACCCAGTTGTTCTCGATGCCGATCGGGTACGCGGTCAGCGCGAATCCCACCGAGGCGATGCTGGAGAACGGACGCGAGGGATAGCGGTCCGGCGTAAGCCCGTTGACTTCGTTGGTGGTGTCCCAGAAGAACTGGAAGGTGCGGCGTTCGATGTCCCGGAACAGCGGCGGCAGTTCAGGCTTTACCGGAGGTGCCGGCTTCGCGGCGGGTTGGCCGGCGACGGGCGGTGCAGCTTGCGGTGCAGCGCTCCCGGCAGGCTGCTTGCATGCCGAAAGTACGGTGATGAGTGCGGTAAGGCATACGGACAGCGTTACACGCAGGTGACGTGACTTCATTGAAACGTGGATCCTTGGAAA
>CALCNV010000140.1 GCA_937897645.1 uncultured Lysobacteraceae bacterium | reverse complement strand
ACATGCCGGTCATGGTCTGCAGCACCTGGTCGTAGCCGGCCTTGTCCTTCATCGGCCCGGTTTCGCCATAGCCGGTCACCGCGCAATAGATCAGGCGCGGATTGACCAGGTTCAACTGGTCGTGGTCGATGCCCAGGCGCTTGGGCACGCTGGGTCGGAAGTTGTGCACCAGCACGTCGGCCTCGCGCACCAGCTTCAGCAGCGTGGCGAGACCCTGCGGCTTTTTCAGGTCCAGGGTCATGCCCAGCTTGCTGCGGTTGACGCCGATGAAGGCACGGCTTTCCGCCTGCAGGGTGGACGGGTACTTGCGCAGGTTGTCGCCGTCCGGCGGCTCGATCTTGAGCACGTCCGCGCCCTGGTCGGCGAGCAAGGTGCAACCGTACGGACCTGCAATGTACGCGCTGAGGTCGAGCACGCGCACGCCACTCAGCGGGCCGGCGGCACCGGTGCGTCCTGCAAACGTAAAAGCGGATGTAGTCGCCATCAGGTCCGTCTCCCTTACCTCACCAACCACGTCGGCCGAAAGTCTGCTTCATGGTCGCCCGCTTTAACAGGATCGCCGGATATGTTCTGACGGCACAATTTCTTGCTTGATGGCTAATTTGCTTCAGCAAGCAAGTCGCAGCCACGCTTGCTCGCGGGCTAGCCCCTCTCCCCTTGTGGGAGAGGGTGCCGAAGGCGGGAGAGGGGAAGGCCGGAGCCAGCACGCTTCCACAGGCATTGGATATCTCGAGTGTGGTTTTCTGACAGGAGTCGCAACACTCGACGCAACTTGACGGCTGACACGAAGCGGGCGCCGACACCCCTCTCCCGGCCCCCGACTCAAGCACGCGGGGGCAGGCTCTTCGGCCCCCCTCTCCCACAAGGGGAGAGGGGGAGCAATGAGCAGGCTCGCGAACAAATGCGTGATCCATGTTTATTCGACCCGGCCATTGAAACCAGCAGGCGCCAGCGACATCCAGGTCAACCGCCAAGCGCCGTCAATCCGACCGCCAGCGCGGTAATACGGCACCAAGGTGAGCGGAGTGCGGCCGAGGCTGCACAACTGGATCGCGGGTCCTTGCGTATCGTCCGCTTGCGCCATCCGCAGCCATTGCTCGGGCGGCGCATCGGACAGGCGCAGGGTCTCGCCGGTCTTGTAGCCATCGACCAGGTCACTGGCGTACACCAGCGGGCCGCGCGTGACCGCGACGTATTCGTAATGCATGACCTGCTGGCGCACCGGCGAGCCGTCCGGCGCGAATGATTCCTGGGTGTTCTGCTGCACCTGGCCATGTGCGATGGGCACCATCGGCAGGTCGAGCATGATTTCATTACCCGAAGTCCACTCGCGTTCGATGATGGCGTAGCTGCCCGCAACAATCGTCGCGGCGTGAGACATGCCATTCACTTGCAGGGTCGCACCCTCAGCCCATTGCGGTATTCGAATCGAGACTGCGAAGCGCGCACTGCGTTCGGGGGTTACCTGCAACCTGATCCGGCCATCGAACGGATAGGCCGTGTCCTGCTGCATGCGAAGGCGGCCTGCGGCTGGAGAAATGAACTCCGCAGCTCCGGGCCCTAGCAGGTTGACCGAAACATTGCCCTCCGCGGATTGCGTGTACGCAATCGCCGGCAACTCTTCGATCGCCATGGCACCGCTGGATTTGCAGCAGCGCCAATAGGTGGTGTGGACGCGGCGGCCATTGGGGAAGGAGTAGTAGCACCAGTCTTCGCCATTGGGCGCCATTGCGCCCAGCAGGTCGTTGTAGGCCGTGCGTTCGATTTCCTCGGCGTAACGTGCATCACCGATGATGGCCAGCAACTCGCGGTTGAGCTGTATCCAGGCGAGCACGGAACAGGTTTCCACGTACCCGTGCGGACTGAACACGCCCGCGGGGTTGAAAACTTCGCGTGAACGGTGTGCAACACCACCCCATGGCCCGCCGCCCAGGGTGAGGTGATGTGTGCGGATGCTTGCCCACACACGGTCGACGGCATCACGGTAGCTCGCGATGCCGGTGGCCTTGTGCAGTTTCGCAAGTCCGACCAGGTTCCATGCCAGCTGGTAGGCCTTGCCGGTGGCGATTTCGGACGCGTCCGCCCCAGATAGTGCGCGCGTGAGCAGCGCAAGATCGGGATTTGCATCGGCTTGCTGCAGCACGAGTTCCGCGAGTGCGAGGTAGCGCGGCGTGTCGGTGGCGAAGTAGAGCTCCACCGCCGGATCCATCAGCACGGTGGCCGACATGCCGTGGTGGTTGCCGAGTTCGGTGATGTCGATGCCGCCTTCGCTGAGCACCTGCCAGCACAGGTCGCCGATCCTGCATGCCGCGTGCAGGTACTCGGGTTTAGGGAAATGCCGGTTGACTTCCAGCAAGCCGAGGATCAGGTAGCTGTGCGTCCAGATGTCCCAGGTGCGCACGCTGGGCGCGCCGTCCCAGGTGCCGGGCTTGGGTGGCTGCTTATGCATGAAGCGGTGATCGGGCGCGTAGGTGCCGAGGTAGCCATCCGCTTCCTGCACGCTTACGAGGTAGTCCGCCACGCGCAGCAGATTGGCGACCACTACTGGATCGGGATTGCGGGCGGCGGACTTGGCCGTGGCGTACAGCCACTTGCCCGCGTGTTCGCCGTACCAGTCGCCTGCATCGTTGTGCGCCCTGCGCGCGGGGTCGAATATCTCGATGGCGGGGCTGGTTTCATCCACGATGAAATGCGACAGGCGACCGGACTGGTTCGCGGCCAGCGCCTCGCCGAGCAAACCGCCCAGCTTCACCCGCACCTGCGATGCCATCGGGTTGTCTGTTACAGGCTTCATTCCGCATCCACGACGCAGCGGAAGCCGACACAGCCGGAACGGTCCTTGCATGGCGCCATCAACAGATACTTGCCGTGCTGGTCCAGCCGATAGGCCTGCGGGAAATACCAGTGCGAGGTCTGCGGCTGGTAGGCGCTGCCACCGCGCAGCACTGCGGCGCGGGTGTGGTCGTCACTGTATTCGTCCGTCCATTGCCACACATTGCCGACCATGCCCATCACTCCGAACGGACTGATGCCATCGGGGTGTGCATCGACATCGGCTGGCGGCAGCAACCTGCGCTCGCGATTGACGGCGGGCACGGCGGCGGCATTCCATGCATTGCCCCACGGATAAGCGCGACCATCGTTGCCCTGCGCCGCATACTGCCATTCCCATTCGTGCGGCAGGCGCTTGCCGGCCCACTGCGCGTAGGCACGCGCATCCTCGATGGAGATCCAGGTCACCGGTTTCGCTTCCCATCCTTGCGGCGGCGCACCGTCGATCCAGTCGCGCAGGAAGTTGCGTGCGTCGCGTGGCCGGTAGCCGCTGCCATCAAGGAAGCGTTTGAACTGTGCGTTGGTCACCGGATAGCGATCGATGTGGAAGGCGCGCATCTGCATCAACTTGCGATGACCGCGCCGGGCGCTGTTTTCCCACGGATACTGGACGTCGACGCCTTCCCAGGTCTGTCCTTCCACTTCGATGCCGCCGACGACGAAATCAAACTCCCCCGAGGGGATCGTGACCATCCCTTCCGGTGGTTCGGCCATCGGCTCGGTCTTAGGAATCTCCACGATGCGTTGTGGAATCGACTTCCACTGGGTGGAAAGTGAATTCAAGGGCGTCCTGGCGAAGCCTTTCATCAGTTCCAGGAAAGCGTCGAGGTCCGGATCCAGCGTGCCGTCTTCCAGCGCGAGCAGCGCGCCGTAGCCCCTGCCCTCCAGCGCCATGGTGAGCACGGCACGACCTTCCACGAGGCGCGGTTTCAGCGCCACGCCATTCCAGGCGTCGTAATAGCGTGTGCCTTCAGCATGGGCAACGGAGATCTGCTCGCCTTCCACGTCGTATTCATTGCGGTTGACCAGATTCCACAGGGTCATGCCCTGCCCCGGGAAACGACTGGCGAACACGCCGGCCTGCAGCGTGGCCGCATACGGCTGCCAGTCCAGGCTGACCATCAGCGGCGCGAACTTGCGCTCGACCGTGGCGATGCGGCGCAGGACGGCGGCATCGCGCGGGGTGAACTGGTTCCAGATGCCCCAGATGTTTTCCCAGGCGTTGTAACCCACGCCATTGAAGAAAATGTACTGCAGGTCGTTGCTACGGTCGCGGCCCCAGCGGTTTTCGTAATTGATCATGTGGCGCGGTTCCAGCCACTTGAACTTGGCGACCGAGGGAATCACGTCCGTCGGTACTTTCTTGCCCCAGCTCTGCACGTTCCAGATCAGGTGCTCCTCGGCGCTGATGGTGGACTCGGGTTGCACCACCACCGGGCAACCGAGTGCATCGCAGGCATCGAAGAACGCGCGCGGCACGCCGTTGTAGGTGTCGCCGTTGATGCCGTCGGCACCGGTTGCCTTGACTAGGCGCGCAATCGCGTTCCAGTCGGGCTCGCCCTGCTCGCGCGTGCCGTTGTCCCACGGCATGGTGGGCAGGAACACTTTCACCCCGCGTCGATGGAAATCGGCCACCGCGCCGCGCAATCCTTCGATGCCGCCGGGAAGATCGTGGGCCAGGTCGAACTGGTTGCGCGCGTCGATGCCGATATTGGGGTAGATGTACCAGAGCAGCACGCTGTCGAGGCCACCGAAACGCTCCTCCAGGTCATCCAGGTAGCGATCAACCGTGTATTTGCCGAGGACCGGATCGTAGAAATAGCGGTCCTCGACCATCATCTGCGCGTGCACGAAGTTGCGCTGCGCCCATTGCAGTTCCGGGCGACGGTAATTGGCATCGTCGTAGCCGATGCGGGTGAGGTGTTCGCGACGCCAGTCGGTCAGTTCGCGTATCCAGTCCGCGGCGGTGCCGTTGACGTCCATCTTCCAGTGGCCGATTTCGGCGAACGGCCAGCCCGGCGCCTTGCCTGGCGTCGGCAGATAACGTTGTGTGGTGACGTGCGAGAACTTGTACTCGGTCCTGACCTGCGTGGGCGGCACGCCATCGTGGTCGGCACGGTCGTGCAAAGGCTGGTCGGGGGATGGGGTCATGGTCGTAGTCTGGAACCGGTTGAAGGCGAGTGTCACACAAGGCCGCAGTAGGCGGCGAGCGCAGGATCTTCGCCAAGGGCGTGGCGGTCATCGTCATGCAACAGGGCTTCGACTTCGGCACGCTGCGGAATGCTGGATTGGGCGCCCAGACGGGTGCAGGCCAGCGCCGAAGCGGCGCTGGCATAGCGCAACGCCACCGACAGGTGTTCGCCGCGATGGAGCGCCGCCACCAGTGCACCGCAAAACGTATCGCCGGCTGCCGTGGTATCCACCGCCTGCACCTTGAAGCCGCTTTGCAGGAAGGTCTGCGTGCCTTGGCGCGCGCAGCAGCCGCGTGCACCCAGGGTCACTACCACGCAGGGCACGTCCAGCAGCGCAAGGCATTCCACCACGCTGCCGCGATGGCCGGTGATCGCGGCCAGTTCGCCCTCGTTGACGATCAAGACATCCAGCGATCGCAGCAGTTCGGTAGGCAGTGCACGCGCGGGCGCGGCGTTCAAGACCACTTGCACGTCTGATTCGCGCGCGGCTACGGCGAAGGCGACCACGGCGTCGATCGGCGTTTCGAGCTGCAGCAGCAGGTGGCTGGCGTCGTGCAACGCAGGCAGTTCGTCGCCGCGCAGGCTGCTGTTGGCACCGGGCGCGACGGTGATGGCGTTCTCGGCATCGTCGGACAGGCAGATGAAGGCGGTGCCGGTGGGCTGGTCGCTGCGCATGACTTGCAGGTGCACGCCTGCATCGGCCAGCGATGCTTCGATGGGCGCGGCGAACGCATCATCACCCAGCGCGAGCAGCATGCGCGTGTCTACGCTACCGGCACGCGCACACGCCACTGCCTGGTTGGCGCCCTTGCCGCCGGGGAAGGTGCTGAACTCGCGACCGAGCACGGTCTCACCCGGCGCCGGCACATGCGAAGCACGCACCACGAAATCCAGGTTGGCCGAACCTGCGACCCATACGGTCTTACGAACCACGGCCGTCATGGCAGCAGCGCTTCTTGGATGTAGTTGTAGAACCGCGTGCTGAGGCGCGGCAAGTCATTCGGCGCGTCGTTGGGCAAGTGTTGCAACAACAGGATCGACACCAGGTGTTCTTTCCGGTCGATGGAAAAATAAGTGGAGGCCGCGCCGGACCATCCAAATTGTCCTGCCGGACCCAGGCGGCCCTTGCCGGCAGGATCCAGCAGCACCGATCCGCCCAGTCCAAAGCCTTCGGCATCGCTGAACTGCGTCACCGGGGGATCGAGGAAGGTCAGCTGGTTGACCATAATCTGTTCAACCGTCTTGCGATCCAGGATGGAAACGCCCTCCAGTGCACCGCCATTGAGCAGCATCTGGCACAGGCGCATGAAGTCCGGCGCGGTTGAATACAGGCCACCGGCACCGCCGGGATAGGGATTCAACATCTCACCCGGATGCACGGCGCTCCGACCTGCATCGAGCACCAGTCTGCCGTCCGCACCCATCACGGTGATGTCGACGATACGGTCGCGCTTGCTTGCCGGCACACTGAAACCGGTGTCGTGCATGCGCAGCGGGTCGAGGATGCGTTGTTGCACGAAGGCATCGAAGTCCTGCCCGCTTGCCACTTCCACGATGCGTGCCGCCACTTCCATCTGGGTGCCGTCGTAGCGGAAGCGCGTGCCCGGCTCAGCCGCCAGCGGCAGCTTGGCCAGGCGACGCGAGAATTCGGCGTGGTCGGCTGAACCGTGCAGGTCGGCGCGTTCAAGCAGCTTGGTTGCTTCCTCGCCACCCGCAGTCGCAAATCCAGCGGTGTGGGTCAGCAACTGGCGCACGGTCGGACTGGAGCGCGCCGGGCGCAGCTCGGGTGCGTCGGCGGTTCCGCCGGCAAACACCTGCATGCCGGCGAACTCCGGCAGCAGTTTCTCGACAGGATCATCGAGCGAAAGCTTGCCCTCTTCCACCAGCATCAACACGGCGATGGTGGTCACCGTCTTGGTCATGGAATAGATGCGGAAGATCGAATCCGCTTGCATCGGTACGCTGCGATCCAGGTCGCGATAGCCATAGGCCTGCGAGTGCACTACGTCACCGTCGTGCACCACCAGGCTCACCGCGCCCAGGTATCCATGCGCATCGGTCGCCTTGCGCAAGAAGCCATCCAACCGCTGCAGGCGTTCTGCCGAGAACCGGGGAGTGTTGGCGCTCGCGACTGCAGGGCTGGTGGCCGGGGGAGTGGCATGCGTAACCGGGATCAGCACGATGCCCAGCAGCAACGGCAGGCATTGCAGCAACGCAGGCAAGCGCGACGCTCGCCGCGGCCATCCTTGGCCGGGCAACGGGCGTTTCAGGCTGGACTGCAGGAAGACATGCTCCATCGTCGGTTACGCATCAAGCCTGGTGTCAGAACGTGTATTCGTAGGTGAGCGAGTACATGCGGCCGCGGCCCGCGAAGTAGTTCTTGAAGAAATCCACCTGCGACCAGCTGAGGATGTATTGCTCGTTGAGCAGGTTTTCGATGCCCACCGTGAAGCGGCCCACGTCCTCGATGTTGTAGTTCGCGCTCAGGTCGAACAGCGTATAGCCCCTGGTGTTTTCGCGGAAGGTGTAGGTGGCGCCATCGAACTCGCGTACGTCAGTGCCATACAGCTGGCGCGACATCAACTGCGTGCCACTCAAGGTGACGTCGCCATTGGGATTGAACTTCCAGTTGAACGTCACCCCGAACTTGTCCGGATTGATGTCGGACACGCCGATCGGCTTGTTCAAGCCGCCGGCCGGGTAGCGACCCAGCAGGTCCGCGTTCCAGAACGCCGTCTTGCCGCGGATGCGCGAGTACAGGGCGCTGACCTTCCAGGCGTCGTCGAACCGCCACTCTGCAGTCAACTCGATGCCCTTGATTTGCGTAGGCGCGCGGTTGAGCACGTAGTCGTTGGTCGCTGGATCCACGGCCAGCGAGGTGCCGAAGGGCGACCTGGAATCGTAATAGGAACCACCGAACGAGCCGCGGTCACCGCGCCAGTTGAAACCATATTCGCGGTTGTCGACCACGATGGCCTGCAAGTCGCGGATGCGGTCTACCGACTGGTTCGGGACGCTGATGTTGCGCAACGGGATGCCGATGTTGGGAAGGCTGAAACCCTCGCCATACGAAGCGAACACCGACCAGCCACCACCGATGCGCCAGATTCCGCCGAAGTTGACCAGGTTCTCGACGTAATTCACGCCACCGCCTTCGACGAACACGCTGTTGCGGAACGGCGTGGTGGTGTAGCTGTCCACGTGCAGTTCGCCGTCTTCGCGACGGTAGCCAGCACTCAAGGTCACCGGACCCCAGTCATAGCTCAGCTGCAGGTAGGGTGCCGTGCTGGTGTATTCCATCGGCGGCACCCACAGGCGGTTGGTCAAGGCCAGGCGCTGCTGCGCCTCGTCCTGCACGAAGTCGACGCCCATGCGCAGCTCGAGCCCGGACACGTCGAACAGTGACGAGGTGGTCCATGACGGACGGAAGCCATATTTCTTGCTGGTGATTTCGGACTGGTCGAAGATGCGCTCGGCGCCGACCGGCAACGGCCAGACCAGCTGGCGGTCATCGCCGTTTTCCGGCAGGTAACGCATCGCCTGGTCGGCCCAGTACGCATTCAACAAGAGCGTGCCGCCGAGGAAATCACCGTGCGTATACAGCGCGTTGAACTGCTCGAAATCGTTGAACTCGGCCTTGCTTCCGTAGATCTGGCCACGCTCGGAGGTATTGGTGACCGGGTTGGCGCAGGTGCCGGGGCGGCAGCCCTCGACCTGGATGTAGTCGCCATTGCCCTCGATCTTGAAATGGCTGTAGCTGGCCTGCAGGCGCTGTATGCCGTCTTCACCGAAATTGATGCCGCCTTTCAGGAACAGGTTGTTCGCCACCGAATCCGACACCGAGCCGCTGGTGTTCATGCCCACGCGGCGGCCGTCGGCGTCATAGGCCATGCCGCGGTCGATGACCGAAGCACCCACCACCAGGTCGTAGTTGTCCTGCTTGCGCATGTAGTTCAGGCCGACTTTCCAGCCACTGCTGTCGTCCTTGAACTGCGTTGAATAACGGGTCAGCAGGCGGAATTCATTGCCTTCCTTTTCCGGCACCGCCGACAGGTAGTTGATGATGCCGCCTGCCGCGCCAATGCCTTCCGATGCGGAAGGGCCATTGATCACCTCGATGCGTCCCACGATGCCCATGTCGGTGAAGGTCGCGTTACGGCCACCCTCGCGCAGCGGTGAACCCTGCGGCACGCCGTCGAACAGGCGCAATGCAATGCGGCCGCGCAGGGTTTCGCCACTGTTGCTCATGGCCTGGGAGGATTCCGCATAACCGGGCACCGTGCGCGCCAGTACCGCGGTGGCGTCTTCGGTCACGGCCAGGGTTTGCTTGATTTCTTCCTTCGACACTACCGAGATCGCGCCGGCGATCCTGTCGATCGCCTTGGGCGTGCGCGTGCCGGTGACGATGACGCTGTCCAGTTCAACGGCATCCGCCGCTTGTGCTTCCGCCGGGCTGGGATCAGCCGCTGCAGCCTGCTGCGCATGGACGCTGGCGCTGACAGCGGCTGCCAGCAGGAAAACGCCGAATGTGGCCGGTACGTGCTTCATGGTGTGTGGTCTCTCGGTTCTTGTGCTTGTTCAGAGACGCGTCGAATGCGCGGCCCCCCGTTTGCGTATGTGCGTCGGCAGTGCGCATGTGCGCCCTGCGTGCCAAGCATCCCCTCCAAGACGCTTACGTACAGCCCCGACATTGGCGACGAGACTAGGGGTTGGCGTTGGGGAATAGAACCGGGCGCGTCTATGTTCAGAGGCTAGTTTTTGTTGCTTACCGATCAATGACTTATGACGCGATGCAACAAAAGCGTCTTCGTAGCGCCGAGCTTGCTCGGCTGCACTTAGCGTCGCGGGTAAGGCAGCCGGGCAAGCTCGGCTCTACAGGAATTTGCAGGGCTCGCGTGCCGAGGTATGAAGACTGTTGCGCCCGTTGCCATCGTGGACTACTGCATGGCAATGGCGGGCCAGGGCCCGCCCTATGCGTTGATGACTTTCATCGCCGCGCTGCTTTCTTCCAGGAACACCGTGACCAGGCGGATGCGCACGGTGGAACGCGACCACACGATGCCGATCTGTCGCGGCACGCTTTCCTGCGGCAACGGCAGGCGCACCAGTTTCAATCCTTCCGGCCACGGCTTGGCCCAGTCGGGCACCAGCGATACGCCCAGGCCACGGTCCACCATCACCGCGATCGCATTGAGCGCGTTCAGTTCGAAGCGCTCGTGAGGCGTGATGCCGACGCGCTTCAGGTATTCCTCGGCCTGGCGCCCGCCCCACTGGTTGCGGTCGTAGCGGATCAGCGGCTGGGTGGCGAGCAATTCGTGCGGATCGCGATCCGCCATGCCTTCCGGCGCCAGCACCACCAGCGGTTCCTCGCGCAACAACTGCCAGTTGCAGGTCTTCGGCAAGGTATACGGCGCATGCAGCACGATGGCGGCATCCAACTCGCCACCCTCCACCGCGCGGTACAGGTCGGCGGAATAACCCGGCTTGATGAACACGTTGATCTGCGGGAACTTTTCCACCATCCGCGCCAGGATGTCCGGCAGCATGCCCGCCAACGCAGTGGGACAAGCACCGAGCCTGAGTTCACCGGACACGGCATTGTCATTCGCAAGGCTGCGCAGGTCGGCGACGTCGCGCAACAGGTCGCGTGCGCGCTGCAGAATGCGCGAACCCTCTTCGGTCACGCTGACCGTGCGGCCCACGCGTGCGATCAAGGGCGCGCCGATCTCGCGTTCCAGCGTCCTGATCTGCTGCGCGACCGCGGCGGGCGTGATGTTGAGCAGGCGCGCCGCGGCGGCCATCGATCCGTAGTCGACGACCGCCACGAAGGTTTTCAAGAATTGGGTGTCCACGGTGCATCCCTTGGCGAATGCGGAAGGCTACACCAATGCAGCCGCGCGACAGGGTGCCATTGGGCAGGGTCCGTACGGACATCCCGCCCGCCGCTCAACCTGCCATCGGCTTGACGTAGTTGCTGTCGGACTTGCGGTAGATGGTCAGTCCGTCCAGGTCACGCGTCGGTGCCGGGAAGAAAAGACTGGCCACGTAGCCGATCACGATGCACAACATGATCGAGATGCCCAGGTAGAAATACGGATGCACCAGTTGGAATGACCAGATGACCAGGGTCAGCACGATGCTGGCGCCGATGCCGATCGCCACGCCCTGTGAATTGGCGCGCCTGGTGAACATGCCCAACGTGTAGGCACCGGCAAAGCCACCACCCAGCAATCCCGCCAGTTCGATCGAGACATCGAACAGCGAGTGGATGTCGAACGTCGAAAGCAACAAGGCAAGCCCGATCCCGGACAGCCCCACCACCACGCCGATTATTTCCGCGAACAGCACGCTCTTCTTCGGCGTCGGATTCTTTGCAAGCTTTTCGTAGAAGTCCACCGATGCCAGCGTGGAAACGCTGTTGATGATGCTGGAAAGCGTGGACATGGCGGCGGCGAAGATACCGGCGATGATCAGCCCGGTGACGCCCATCGGCAGCTCGGCCGCGATGAACAGCGGGAAGGTGGCATCGATCGGCAATGTCGGGTTCATGCGCTCCGGGTGCGATTTGTAATAGGCAAACAGCGCCGTGCCGATCATGTAGAAGAAGAACCCACCGGGGATCATGATGGCGGCGAAGGTCCACACCGAGCGTCCCGCTTCGCGGTCGGACTTGGTGGACAGCACGCGCTGCATCAGCACCTGGTCCTTCGGGAACGTCAGCACCACGTCGAACAGCACCAGGAAGATGAAACCCCACACCGTCGCCTTGGTCAGGTCGAAGCTGAAATCGAACAACTTCATCTTGTCTTCGGCCATGGCGGTGCTGAGGAATTCGGGCACGCCGCCATTGAGGCTGTAGATGATGAAACCGATGGCGAAGATGGCCCCGCCAAACATCACGAACACCTGCACGAAGTCGGTCCAGATCACCGCTTTCATGCCGCCCAGCGTGGTGTAGATGATGGTGAACACGCCCATCATCAGGATGCTCCACACCACGTCGATGCCGGTGATGGTGGAAATGGCCAATGAGGGCAGGAACAGGATCACGCTCATGCGCGCGCCGATCTGCATGGCGATGCACAGCGCGCTGGCCAGCATGCGGATGGCGGGATGGAAGCGCGTCTCCAGGTACGAGAACACCGACATCAGATTGAGCCGGCGCAGCAACGGCACGATCCACACGGCGACGAACATCAGGCCCAGCACCGCGATCAGGTTGTTGGCCAAGTATTGCCAATTGGTCTCGAAGGCCTTGGCCGGGATGGCAATGAAACTGATGGAGCTGACATTGGTAGCGTACAGGCTGATGCCGGCCGCCCAGAACGGAATCGAGCGGCCACCCACGAAGAAATCCGAGGTGGAGCCGCGCTTTTCACGCAAATAGAAATGCAAGCCTATGCCCAGCATGGCAACCAGATAGACCGCAATCACGATCCAGTCCAGCCAGCGCAACAGCAGCTTGCTGGATTCGATCTGGGTAGACGAAAAAGCAATGCCCGTTCCGTCCGCTGCCGGCCGCGCCGACAGCACGCCGTTGTCCAGCGCAGCGGCCGCCACTGCGCCCGCGACTTCGGAATCGGGCAAGGTCGCCCACGATCCGGTAATCGTCTGGAAGGTCATCATCTGCGGCGCCGCATTTCCAGCGGCCACCAGGTAAATCACATGCGCTTGGCCGCTGGCGCGTGCCGATCCGGGCAGCACCTTGCCCGGAACAGCGCCACGGTCTTGCCAACCCTCGTCATTCGACCACCGCAGGATGTGTTCGCCATCCGTGTCCTGCAACGTCACGAATACCGCGGAAGTTTGTGCCGCCAATGACGTAGGCACGGCATCCCCGGACCAGCCTGCATATGCCTGCCATTTCGCATCACTGGCCGCTGGCGTGATCGAAAACAGCTTCGACTTCCCGCTCGCATCAATGCCGGCGACGTACACGGTGTCGGCCGTAACCGCTGCACGCGCATGCAGCAGCGCGCTGGGAAGCACGGGCAAAGACTTCGTGGCGATCTGTTTATCTTGCAGTACGAGTGAGTGCACGGTGGTCACGGCTGCGGTGCCAGCCGCGCCCGAGAGCAGGAAGGCCCGCACCCCATTGCCGGCAACACCCAGCACGGCCTCACCGGCCGTCGAAGGATTCCATGCAGCGTGTAGCCATTGCTTCTGGTTTGCGGCCAGCACCCACGCGCCCTCTGTGGTGATCGCAACCGCTCGGCCATCCAAAGCGACCAGGCCAGTCAACGCGCCTTTGGCGGTCAGTGACGGAAGTGCAGTCGTCTTGACCGTCGACAGGCTTTCCGCGAAAGACGGTATCGCCACGCACAGCAACAGCATCGCCATGGCGATGCGTGCACGAACGCGCCAGGACAATCCCGCTGCAAGCAAAAAGGACGCACCACGATTCAACATTGCTGGATTTCGCATCAAGACTGGCTCGCGTTGCGCGCCGTCGCGGCCAGGATGGCCCGTGCACGCTTGAGGAAAGGGAGGTCGACCATGCGACCATCGACTACGAAAGCACCACGGCCTTGCGTCGCCGCTTCATCTGCGGCATCAACGATGCGTTGGGCGGCCGCCCGCTCTTCAACACTCGGCATGAATACTTCATTGGCCAAGGCAACTTGTTTGGGATGGATGCAACTCTTGCCGATGTAGCCGAGGCGCTGCGCCACCTGCGCTTCCTCGCAAAATCCTTGCGCGTCTTCCAGATTGGCGAACGCCCCATCGCAGGCAAACACCCCCGCTTCGGCGGCAGCCATGCGCACCGCGAACAACACGGCATGCCGATTGGCTGCGTCATGTCGATCAATGGCGAATGGTTCAAACAGATCGGCGTAGCCAACCTGCAGGCCGGCCATGCGCGGGTGTGCCGCTGCGATTTCCACCGCACAGCGCAGTCCGCGTGGGGTTTCGATGGTAGCGAGCATGCGAATCGGCTGGCTGACGCCATTGACGGCTTCCGCACGCTCCAGCATCGCCACCAGCGCGTGCACGTCCTCCGCGGATTCGACCTTGGGCAGGTTGATCATGTCCACGCCCGGCCGCGCCACTGCCATCAGGTCGGCTTCGACGTGCGTTGTATCCAGCGCGTTGATTCGTACCACGATGACTTTCGATGCGTCATGCCCGGCCGCGGAATCCACGAAACCGGCGACTTGGGTACGCGCCAGTTGCTTGAGTTCCTGGGGAACGGAATCCTCAAGATCGAAGCTCACTGCATCGGCATCGCCTGCCAGCGCCTTGGCGAACAGCTCCGGGCGAACGCCAGGGACGAACAACTTGCTACGCATGGGCGACGCCCTCCATGGCGCGCAGTGTGCGGGAAACGGAAGCAAAGAAAAGTCGCCAGCGCCACATTCAGAAGCAACTTTTAATTTTGACCGCTGCGGAACCGCCTCGGCTCCGCTATGACGGGTATGCGCCCGTCAGCGCCGCACGTCGAACCCGCTTTCGCCCAGGAACGCGCTGATTTCAGCGGCACCCAGCAGGTTGAAATCACCCGGCAGCGAATGCTTCAGGCAGGCCGCGCCGAGACCGAAATGCAATCCGTCGGCATCGTCCATCCCGGTCATGGCACCGTGCAGGACGCCGGCGGCAAACGCATCGCCGGTGCCGATGCGATCGACGATGGGCGCGACTTCGTAGGCCGGGGTGACGTGGCTGCTGCCGTCACGCCGCGCATCGATGGCGGACAGGGCGTGATGGTCGACGCTGCGCTGCACGCGGATGGTCGCGGCCATGCGCTGCAGGTGGGGGAAGGCGGCGAAGGCGGCCTGGGCGCCGGCCAGGAAGCGCTCCTGCGACGTGGCCTGCTGGAAGGGCTGGCCAAGCACGACCTCGATGTCGCGGTGGCTGGCGAACATCACGTCAGCCTCGGCCATCAGCCCGCGCAGGATGCCAGAGGCATCTCCGTTCCACGCCTGCCACAGTTTGGGCCGGAAATTGCCGTCGAAGGACACCTTCACCCCCGCCGCACGCGCCGCGCGCATCGCCTGCAGGGTTCCATCTGCAGCCTGCTGGCCCAGGGCCGGGGTGACCCCGGACACATGCAGCCAATCCGCCCCGGCCAGCAGCGCAGGCCAGTCGTGCCGGCCACCGCCGACCTGCGCAAACGCGGAGTCGGCGCGGTCGTACAGGACCTCGCTGGGGCGCTGGATGGCCCCCGGTGTCAAAAAGTACAGACCCATACGTCCTTCGGTCTTCTGGACCGCCTGGGTGTCGACGTCATGTCGGCGCAATTCGCCCGTTGCGGCCTCACCCAGCGCGTTGTCGGCGACCACGCCAACCATCCTCGCACGGTGCCCAAGATGGGCCAGCGAGACCGCCACATTGGCCTCCGCCCCACCCACGTAAACCTCCAGATGGGGCGATTGCAGCAGCAATTGACGACCCGGCGCGCCCAAGCGCAGCAAGAGTTCCCCGAAACAAACGATGTGTCCCCGCATGCCGTCCTCCCAAATGCCTGGCCAGCGCTCCGGCGGGAGGGCTGGCGATGATTGTCCCGGGACACACGAAAGGCCCCGTTAAAGAATAGTTGTTGTTGCAGCGCACACTCTGTTACGGTTTTTTGGCCAGCGGTGTCATTTTACCGCTGGGACCACTTTCTAGGTGACTTAAACCGTATCTATTCCAACACAAAGCCGCCCTAGAGCGATCATGTGCCCTTGAGGAGGGGAACCCATGCAAACTCGTACCAACCGCCGGAAGACACCGGTTACCGTGCTTGCCCTGTCCATCGGACTGGCCTTGCAGATGAACGCCGCGTTCGCGCAGCAAGCCACAGAAGCCGCACCCGCTGCAGCCACGGCCGAGCAGGAAGCGACTGACCTGGACCGGATCGAGGTGGTCGGCACTTTCCGGGCGAGCCTTGAGAAATCACTCGAACTGAAGCGCTACAACACCGAGCAGACCGACTCCATCGTCGCCGAGGACATCGGCAAGTTCCCGGACCTCAACCTGGCCGAGTCGCTGCAGCGTATTTCCGGCGTGGCCATCGACCGCGATGCCGGCGAAGGCCGCTCCGTCACCGTTCGCGGCCTGGGCCAGGACTTCACCCGCGTCCGCGTCAACGGACTGGAAACGGTGGCCACCTCGGGTGGCACCGACAGCTCGGGCGGCGCCAACCGCGGCCGCGGCTTCGACTTCAACGTGTTTGCCTCGGAACTCTTCGGCAAGTTGACGGTGCGCAAGACCCAGTCCGCGCAAGTGGACGAAGGCTCCCTGGGTGCCACGGTCGACCTGCAGGTGGCGCGTCCGTTCGACTACGACGGTTTCACCACCTCGTTCGCCGGGCAGATGGGCTACAACGACCTGTCCAGCCGCTGGGATCCGCGTGGTTCGTTCCTGATCAGCAACACCTGGGCCGACGGCCGCTTCGGTGCCCTGCTCTCCGCTTCATACAGCGAACGCAACATCCTGGAAGAAGGCTACAGCGCGGTGCGCTGGGACAACGGTCCGTCCAGCAACGGCTTCTGCAGCCCGGTCGGCTACGTGCCGCAGAACAATGCCAACAATGCAGGCCGCGGCACCACTGCCGCCAACTGCTCCACGGGCAATCCGCGCCCGGCCAACACCGTCGCCAACAACGATGCGTACCGGCTGGCATCCGCCACAACCACCTTCCACCCGCGCCTGCCGCGCTACGGCCGCCTGACCCACGAACAGGAACGCCTGGGCCTGACCGGTTCACTGCAGTTCAAGCCGTCCGACAGCACCCTGCTCAGCTTCGACATGCTGTACTCGAAGTTCGACGCGACGCGCCAGGAAGACTTCCTGGAGTCCATCTCGTTCAGCCGTGCCAACACCCTGGGCGGCAAGTACGAGACGATCGTGCGGGAAGCCATCGTCGACGAGCGCGGCAACCTGGTCTATGGCGTGTTCGACAACGTCGACGTGCGCTCCGAATCACGCTATGACGAACTCAGCACCGAGTTCACCCAATACAACCTCAACCTGGAACACGAATTCAACGACCGGTTGAAATTGACCGCCCTGGTCGGCACCTCGGAATCCGAATTCCGCAACCCGATCCAGACCACGGTCACCTTCGATATCCAGAACCTGGACGGCTACAGCTGGGACTACCGCGAGAACGATCGCCTGCCGGTGATCACCTACGGCAGCATCGACGTCAACAATCCGAACGCGTGGCGCTGGATCAGTTCGCCGGCAGCCAATACCACCGGCTCCGAGATCCGCATCCGCCCGCAAGGCGTGGACAATACGTTCGACACCGCCAAGGTGGACCTGGAATTCCTGGCCAACGAGACCTTCACCCTGCGTGGCGGCCTTTCGTACAAGGAATTCGAGATGAGCACCTACGAATTCCGCCGGGCCAGCGAAACTTCGGTTCCCGCACTGCCCGTCGGCACGACGCTGGCGGATGTATCCACGAGCGTCAGGAACTTCGGCCAGGGCTTGGGTGGTTCGTCGCCGTCGTCGTGGTTGATCCCCGACCTGAACGCCATCGCCGACCTCTTCGACATCTACTGCAACTGCAACACCGGCGTACCCGGCGGCGACTTCACCCTCACCAGCATCACCAACGGCAACGCGCGCGGCAACAACCGTTCGGTCAGCGAAGAAGACCTGGGCGCTTACCTGCAACTGGACTTCAACACCGACCTGATGGACCGCGCGCTGCGCGGCAACATCGGCGTGCGCTATGCCACCACCGACATCGAGGCACAGGGTTATGCGTCCACGGGCGGCGGCACCTCGGTGACGGCCACCAACGACTACGACGACTGGTTGCCCTCGCTCAACCTGGCGTGGGACGTAAGCGAAGACGTGGTCCTGCGCTTTGGTGCCGCGAAGGTGATGGCACGTCCGCAGCTTGCCTTCCTGTCACCCGGCGGCGGCATCACCACCACCGGCAGCCCCAACATCCGCGTGGGCAACCCCTACCTGGATCCCTTCCGCGCCACCACCTACGACCTGGCGGCGGAATGGTATTTCGCCGATGAATCGCTGTTGTCGGTTGCCCTGTTCTACAAGGACATCAACAGCTACATCCAGGAACTGCGCCAGGATATCCCGTATCGTGATTCCGGCCTGCCGCTGGACCTGGTGCCGCCGGCATTCTGGGACGTGGTGTTCGACGTGCGTACCCCGATCAACTCCCCGGGTGGCCCACTCAAGGGTTTCGAAGTCAGCTACCAGCAGCCCTTCACCTTCCTGCCTGGCTTCTGGAAGGACTTCGGCATCACCGCCAACTACACCCAGGTCGAATCCAAGATCGACTACGCGGTGGCGGGCACGGTACCCACCACGTACATCACCAACGACCTGGTCAACCTGTCGCCGCAGTCGTATAACGCGACGCTCTACTACGACAACAAGAAGTTCAGCGCACGCATCTCCACGGCGTTCCGTGACGACTACCTGCAGCGCGTACCCGGCCAGAACAACAACGACGTGGAAGGCAAGCGCAGCAGCCAGACCGTCGATTTCGCGGCCTCGTACAAGTATGACGAGCACCTGACGCTGACCTTCGAAGGCATCAACCTGACCGACGATTACAACGATCAGTTCGTCGACTCGCGTGGCGACCGTGCATCGGTCTACCACCACACCGGCAGGCAGTACTTCGTAGGTTTCCGCTTCAACTTCTGAGTAATGGTCACCATGCGCGCCGGGCATCCCGGCGCACATGTCCGCCGCTTGCGCTCCTTCTCTCTCCAGAGGACGCAAGCGGTTTTTTATGCCCGGCGGTTTGGCTGCCTGCAGTTTGCAGAATGTGGTCTGGCGGAATCGGACAGATAGCGTGGTGATCCAGTCCTTTGTAGGAGCGACGTAAGTCGCGAAGTTCTCTGCCAAAGCATTCGCGACTTACGTCGCTCCCACAACACTAGGAATGGGGTGTGCCTTCGCGCCGCTTGCGCTACCTGTGCTTGGGAGGGACGCGCGGGGCTTTTGTCGACTGGCTTTTACAACGTGCCGCGCTGGATGAAAGGCGCACGCTGGTACAGCTTGCGCTCCCCGCCGCGCGGATCGCATTCAAGGCGGGAGGCAACGTCTAAGACCATGGTCTCCCGCCGCTCAAGCCCATACGGCGTCCATTGCGGAATGCCCGCATGGTTCGGATCACCCTGTCGAGCCAGCGCGATCAACATCCCGCTCATCTGCTCGGCAAGCGCCTGTGCATCGGCGCCGCTTCCCGTGCGTGATCCGGCTTGATGGATGTTGTCGAACACCAGCGGGATATCCAGCGTGTGGAAGGCACCGAACTTGCCGCCGTCCAATGGCGAGCCCCAATCCAGCTGGTAGACCCAGGCCGGAGAACCCTGCCGTGCACGCGCTTCCGCTTCTTCCACGGCACCGCGCCAGGAACGCCCAGCGGTGGTCGCGGCAAAGAACACCTGTGATGGCGTGTAATCGGGATACAGGCGGCGGTATTCGGCGATCACCACTTCAGGAAGGATGTCGACGTATTGTTGTTGCTGCAGTTTCTTCGGCAGCTGTTCCCAGCTCAACGCGTGGTTGGCGGGATCGTTGCCAAGGAATCCGCGCGTCTCGTCGCGGGTGTTGCCGATGACCATGGGGATGTGCGTCGATTGCGGCGGTGCATCCGGGTAGAACGGATGGCGGTGCAGGCTGCGCGCATCCACCACCGGTCCGAAGTAGAGGCCGGTGTCTTCGATGCGTGACGGATCACGCACGCGGCTGGCCTGCAGGATGTCCTGCATCGGCAGCGTGCGGATCCTGTCGATGTCCTGCGGTGCAAGTTTCAATGCATCCAACAGCAGTTGCGCGCGCTGCGTCGCAGCGCGCGGGCCGGCGGCCGTCACCTGCTGGCCGCTCATGGTCATGGCGCGATGAAACAAACCCTTCGCGACAGGCATGGCCATCAGCGTGGCGATCTTAGCGCCGCCACCTGATTGACCGAACACGGTGACGTTGCCCGGATCTCCACCGAATTCATGCGCATGTTGCTGGACCCATTGCAGCGCCTGTATCAGGTCGAGCTGGCCGACGTTGCCGGAGTACGCCAGTTCCGGTCCACCCAGTTCGACCAGGAACAGGTAGCCGAACGCATTGAGCCTATGGTTGACCGTCACCACCACCACGTCGCCGCGACGACACAGGTTGCTGCCGTCGTACAGCGGACTGCTGCCCGAGCCGTTGTTGTAGCCGCCACCGTGGATGTAGAAAAGAATCGGGCGCCGCGCGCCATCACGCAGCCCCGGCGTCCAGACATTCAGGAACAGGCAGTCCTCGCTGCCTGGACCTTCTTCGCCGTTCTGCGGTGCGGAAGCGGCGTACGCCAGTGCATCGCGCACGCCGCGCCAGGGCGCCTCTTGCAACGCGGGCTGGAATCGCCTTGGCGCGGTATCCGCACCGTAGGGGATGCCGCGAAACACAAGCAGCTCGCCGTTGCGCACGCCGAGAATGCGCCCGCTGCGCGTGCGTGCGGACGTGCGTTCGAAGCGCCCTGCCGCGAACGCCGGTGCTGACGCTGCCAGCCCTGCCGCAAGCGAGGCCTTCAGCAGCTGTCGGCGTGCGCGATCCATGCCAGCCTCAGCGCAGCGGTGCGCGGCGCGGCAGTGGCTTCAGTGGCTCCATCGTGTCCAGGTTCCAGTCCGCGGGCACGAACGCCTGCCGGGTTTCGGCGTGCTTCGGATACCCACCCACTTCCGTTTCGCTGTCGATGTGCTTGCCGCGGCCTTCGATGGCGTTCTCGAGGATGCGCCGATCGATGTCGTCGCGGTCCCACGGCCGCGCACCGGCGTTGGCGAGCACGTGGTCCTGCACGTCTATGGCCGGCATCGGCTTGACCCCGAACGGCAGGGGCGGACGCGTCTTGAGCATGCGCCAGCCAACATTGTTGCTGCTGTAGCGGCCGGTCTGCGGCAACGGTTCGCCGTAGCGGTCCACCGCCAGGTTGTCTTCCATGTACAGGTCCAGCCAGCCCGAGCCGCCGAACTGGAAGAACGGCGTGCGCTCCGGCGTGTTCGGGCCACCGCGCATGGAATTGCCGATCAGCACCAGTTGCCCGTCCTGGTAGGGATGGCCCTCCCACTCGGCGGCGATCAGGTTGTAGTGCACCGCGCGCTGGCCGGGATTGTTGATCAGGTTGTTCACCACCCAGCCCTGGGTGCCTCCCTTGAACATCGGGTTGCGTTCGCGGTTCTGCGAATACAGGTTGCCGATGATCAGGATGTCGCGCGCGTTGTCGTGGATCAGCGAACCCTTCGAATGCTCGCCCTTGGCGTGCGTCGCGTAACCGAGGCCTTCGGCGAGGATGTTGTTGCTGAAGGTGATGCGGTGCGAGGTGCCAGCGCGCCACTGTTCCGGGGTGTCGCCCTTGAAGCGGGTGCCGGAAGCGGACAGGTTCTCGTCGGTGGACCAGGTCAGCGAACAATGATCGACGATCACGTTGGAGGCGCCGATGGTGCTGATCGAATCGAAATCGGTACCGGCCATCTTCGCCAGGCCAGCTTCACCCGCGCGCACGCGGATGTGCCGGATGATCACGTCGTGCGCACTGAGGTCTATGCCGCCGCGAATGAGGGTGATGCCGGGCTGCGGCGCGGTCTGGCCAGCGATGGTCAGGAACGGCTCGCGGATCTTCAGCGACTTCGCCCCGAGGTCGATTACCCCACCGACCTCGAACACCACGATGCGCGGGCCCTTGGTGTCGAGCGCCTCGCGCAGCGAACCCGGCCCTTCCGCGGCCAACGTGGTCACCCGGATGATCTTGCCTCCACGCCCACCGGGCGTATGCGCAGCCCAGCCCTGCGCACCGGGGAACGCCAGCGGTGCCGCACTATCGGCAGCAACGGCGATGCCGGCAAAACCCAACAGGAAAATGGCTAGAGCCATGGAAATGCGATCACCGCATCGGGTCATGCGCAGGGCGCGGATGGAATGCATGAGTCTCCCTCCCAGGAGTAGATATATGCCGCCGGGACCAGTATGGATTTGCGGCAGTGCGTATTGTAAATGACACCGGTTTACCATATACAAGCCATCGACCCGTGCTGTCCATTGGCACTGCAACAAAACAAGACGGATTGGGGAGAGCCCACTTGAGCAATCGCGACAGCATTCCGGCTGGATCGCTGCAACCAGAAGCGGCGCTGGCGGACATCGCCGGGCGCTTCGTCGAGGCACGCCTGCAGGGCGCCTCGCTGACCGACTTCCCGGGCAGCATCCCGAACGACCTGGTGACCGCCTACCAGGTCCAGGATCACGCCATCGGGCGCTGGCCAGACCAGGTCGTGGGCTGGAAGGTGGGCTATATCGCCGCCGAAAAGCGTGATGCCTCCGGCGACGAGCGTCTGCTGGGGCCAATTTTCGCCAGGGCGCTTCTGGATGCTACCGGTGGCAATGCCGGGTTTCCGGTGTTCGTGGGTGGGTTTGCCGCGGTCGAGGCCGAGTATGTCCTGCGCCTGCAGGCCGATGCGCCGGCCGGCAAGACCGAGTGGACTGCGGAGGAAGCGGCCGCGTTCCCGGCAACGCTTCACATAGGCGTGGAGATCGCCAGCAGCCCGCTGGCCACCATCAACATCCTGGGGCCGCGCGTGGTCGTATCGGATTTCGGTAACAACAATGGCCTGATCCTGGGCGCGGAAATCCCGGATTGGCATGCCATCCCCGAGCCACAACTCGCCTGCCAGACCTTCATCGACGACCAGCAGGTCGGCGCCGGCGGCGCGACTACCCTGCCGGGTGGCCTGCGCGCGGCGTTCGCGTTTGCGTTGTCGCGCTCGGCCAAGCGCGGTCGGCCGCTAAAGGCAGGCGAACTGATTGCCACGGGCAACGCTACCGGCATCCACGACATCAGCGTGGGGCAACAGGCACGCATCAGCTTCTACGGCTACGGCGACATCGCGTGCCATGCAGTGGCCGCAACACCGGTCGCTCAATCGGACACCTCAACGGGGGCAGCATGATCAGTCGGCGCCATTTCCTTGGTGCGGGAGCAGCGGGCGCATGTGCGGCTGCACTTCCCTCCCTGGCCGACGGACCGGAGAAGCTCTTCACCGCAAGCGATGTACACGTTCGTGACTATCCAACGGTACAAGCCGTCAACTGGATCGGCGAAACACTGGAACGCGAAACCAATGGACGCCTGCGCCTGCGCATGTTCCATGCGGGGCAGTTGGGCCGCGAGTCCGAAGCCATCGACATGGCGCGCTTCGGGGTGATCGACATCACCCGCGTCTATTCCGGCGCATTGAACAACGCATTTCCGCTGACCCAGGCCATTTGCCTGCCGTACGTGTTCGATTCCGTGGCCCACTTGCGCCACACGCTGGACGGTGACGTCGGCGCGGAAGTGCTGCGCGGCTTCCAGGCACGCGACCTGGTCGGGCTTGCGATCTACGACAGTGGCGCACGCTGTTTCTACAACACCCGCCGCGCACTGCGGACGCCTGCCGACCTGCACGGCTTGAAGATGCGCGTGCCGGCTTCGGACATCTTCATCCGACTCATTCGCCTGCTGGGTGCAAATCCTACTCCGCTGTCACTGGGCGAGGCATTCTCGGCGCTCGAAACGCGACTGATCGACGGCGCGGAAAACAATATCCGCAGCTTCCATTCCAGCCGCCACTTCGAGGCCGCGGGCCACTGGTCGAGAACCGAGCATTCGTATGCGCCGGACGTGCTGCTTATTTCACGCAAGAGTTTCGACACCTTGTCCCCCGCGGATCGGCAGCTGCTGATCGAAACAGCGCGCGAGTCGGTCACGGTCATGCGCAAGCTGTGGGACGAATCCGAGAGCACGGCGCGCCAAGCCGTTATCGACTACGGAGTGGAAATGAACGACGTGGACATGCCGGCGTTCCGGCGCGTGGCGGAACCATTGCTGGCCGAGTACCGCCGTGATCCCGCCATTGATTCGCTGTATCGCCGCATCCGCGACCAGGCTTGAGGCACGCATATGTCTGACGAAACCGCATCTGCACCAGTTACCGGCCCCTTGCAAACCGCAATGGAACGCCTTGCCAACATCGCCATCGCCATCGCTGCCGTCGCACTTGTCGGCCTGGTGGTCGTACAGGGCTGGCAGGTCTTTGCCCGTTACGTACTCAACAACTCGCCCAGCTGGACCGAGCCAGTGACCTTGCTGCTGCTTAGCACCGCGATGGGCATGGGCGCCGCGTCCGGCGTCTATACAAATCGTCATTTCGGCTTCGTGCTGTTGGCAGAAGCCATGCCACCGCACATCAAGCGCGTGGTGGATGCCATTGCACCGATTGTCATTGCAGTGATCGGCGCCTACCTGGCGTGGTGGGGTTTCGTGCTTTTACTTGATGGGCTGGACGTGAAGATGGCAGGCGCACCGTTGCCGCAGAGCATCGCGTTCCTGCCGCTGGCAGTGAGTGGCGTGTTGATGGTCGTGTTCGCACTCAATCGCCTGCTGCTGATCCTCGCCGCTCCCGCCAAGCAAGAAGGAGCCGTCTGACCCATGGCTATCGCAATCCTGTTTTCGGTTTTCGCCATCCTGCTGATCATCGGCGTGCCGGTGGCGTACTCGCTGGCAGCGGCCTCACTGCTGACCCTGTTGTATCTGGATCTTCCGACCATCGTGCTGGCGCAGCAGGTCTCTGCCGGTACCGGATCGGCATCGTTGATCGCGATCCCGCTGTTTATTTTCGCCGGCGAAATCATGATGCGCGGCGGAATCTCCGAACGCCTGATCAGTCTTGCCGCATCGCTGGTGGGTCGCATGCGTGGCGGCCTGGGACAAGTGAGCATCCTGTCCTCGCTGTTCTTTGGTGGCGTTTCGGGTTCTGCCATCGCCGACGTGTCGGCAGTAGGCGGCACCATGATCCCGCAGATGATCAAGCGCGGGTATGACCGTGATTTCGCGGTCAATGTCAGCATCACCGCCGCCCTGGTGGCGCTGCTAGTGCCGCCGTCACACAACCTGATCCTGTTCTCTGCGGCCGCAGGCGGCGGCATTTCCATCGCGACCTTGTTCGCCGCGGGCATCGTGCCGGCGTTGCTGATGACGGTGGTGCTTATGTTCACCGGCTGGATGGTGGCACGCAGGCGCGGCTACGGCGTGGAGCAGTTCCCGGGCATGCGCGCGGTGTTGCTGCGCACCCTGTCGGCCTTACCTGGCCTTGGGTTGGTGGCACTGATCTTCGTCGGCATCCGTGCAGGCATCTTCACTGCGGTGGAAAGTGCGGCCATCGCGGTGGTGTATGCCCTGTTCGTCACCGTGGTGATCTATCGCCAGCTGAAATGGCGTGATTTCCTGGAAACCGTAGCGAATGCAGCGGGTACAACGGGTGTGATCCTGTTCGTGATCGCCACGGCGGCGGTTTTCGGCTGGCTGCTCGCTTACCTGCAAGTGCCGTCTGCCGCAGTCGAATTCCTGCAGTCCTTCGCACAGAGCAAGTACATGGTCCTGCTGATGATCGTGGTCATGCTGCTGTTGCTCGGTACGTTCATGGACCTCGCACCCATGATCCTGATTTGCACCCCGATCTTCCTGCCCGTGGCGAAAGCGTATGGCATCGACCCGGTGCATTTCGGCCTGGTCCTGGTGCTCACTGGTGGCCTTGGCCTGGTCACGCCGCCGGTCGGCTCGGTGCTCTTCATCGGGACTGCCATCGGCAAGATCACCGTCGGCGAAAGCATGCGCACGATCTGGCCGTTCTGGCTGGCCGGCTTGGCGGTCCTGCTGGTGGTGGCGTTCTTCCCGCAACTGTCGCTGTGGCTGCCCGGAGTGCTGCGTTGATTACGCGCATTACATTAGGCCTGGCACTCGCGCTCGCCTGCCATGCAGCGACTGCCGCGGAGCCGACAGCAGGCGATGCAAGCATCATCCCGCTGGATGGCTTCTCCGACAGCATCAATCACTGGCATAACAAGCACGGCAAGGACTATCCGCGCTACGCTCCATCGGACGTGGCGCAGATTGCCGACAACCTGCTGCGTTACCAGCGCAAGGATGGCGGCTGGAAGGAAAACCAGGATCTCCTGCGCATCCTGGACGAGGCGGAACAAACACGCATTGCCGCTGAGAATGACACCACCGGCGGCAGCTTCGACAACCGCAACGTCTATACCCAGGTCGACTACCTGGCCAACGCATTCGCGCGTACTGGCGATACACGCTATCGCGACGCCAGCGTGCGTGGACTGGATTTCATACTGGCGCACCAGATTCCGAGCTGTGGCGGCTGGCCACATACCGTGCCTGGCACCGAGCCCTACCACCCCTACGTGACCTTTGCGGACGAAGTAACCCCAGGTGTATTGGCCACCTTGCGAAAGGCGCAGGATCCGGAGTCTGCGTTCGCCTTCCTTGACGACGCCACGCGCGAACGCGTCCGGCAGGCAGTACAGCGGGGCGACGCTTGCATCCTCCAACTGCAAGTGCGCCAAGGTGACGTGCTGACTGGCTGGGCTGGTCAATACGACAACCTTACTTTGCGGCCCGCGCAGGGCCGCAAGTTCGAACTGCCAGCGATCGTGGTGCAGGAAACTGTCTCCGCGTTGCGCTACCTGATGCGCATCCCGCAACCTTCGCCGGACGTGATTGCCGCCATCGAAGGCGGCGTGGCATGGCTGCGCAAGGTGCAGTTGCAGGGACTGCGCCTGGAAACTTTCGAAGCACCGGAAGAAAAGTTCGCCCACCATTCCTCGAGCACTGACCGTCGCCTGGTCGAAGAGCCGCAAGCCCCGCCGCTGTGGGCGCGCTTCTACGACTTGAAGGACAACAGCGTGGTCCTGGCCACGCGTGAAGGCGTGCGCGTAGCGAAGTACTCGGACATCCCGCGCGAACGCCGCACCGGGTACGAGTGGTACGGCACCTGGCCGCAGAAGTTCCTGGACAAGGACTACCCCAAGTGGCAGAAGCGGATTGCGGCGGGGGCCACCGCAACGCCATGACCTTGGGGGTCCGCGCCTGCAGGCTCGCGATGATGTGCGTGTCGCTGGCGCTACCCGCCACAACGCTGTTTGCACACGAATCATCGACACCCGTTCCGCCCTGGAAGCAAGGCATTGAGCAGCAGCGAACCGCTGACCTCGGCGACGGTACCTTCCTCAATCCCGTGTTGGCCGGTGATCGTCCTGATCCGTCGGTATTGAAGGACGGCGAGGACTACTACCTCACCCTGTCCTCCTTCGATGCGTATCCGGGTCTGCCGATCTGGCACTCGCGTGATCTGGTGAATTGGCAGCCGATTGGCCATGCCATCACCACCAACGTCGGCGCGATCTGGGCGCCTGACCTGGTCAAGCACGAAGGCCGCTACTACCTCTACTTTCCTGCACGTACCGACCAGGGCCGCAGCAACTACGTGGTCTGGGCCGACGACATCCGCGGGCCGTGGAGCGAGCCGATTGATCTGAAGTTGCCGAAGCACATCGACCCCGGCCACGCGGTTGGCGAGGATGGCAAACGCTACCTGTTCCTGAGCGCGGGCGACTACGTGCAGCTTGCCAATGATGGGCTGAGCACCGTGGGTGAAGTGAAGCACGTCTACGACGGCTGGCAGTATCCCGAGGAATGGGACGTGGAGTCGTATGCGCAAGAAGGCCCCAAGATCACCCACCACGGCGGTTGGTTTTACATGACCACCGCTGTCGGCGGTACCGCAGGGCCACCCACCGGGCACATGGTGATTACCGCACGCTCGCGTTCCATCCATGGGCCGTGGGAAAACGCGCCCAACAATCCGATCACGCGTACCGTCGACCGCAGCGAACCCTGGTGGTCGCGCGGCCACGCCACCCTCGTGGAAGGCACCGACGGGCGCTGGTGGATGATGTACCACGGCTACGAAAACGGGTACTGGACACTGGGCCGGCAGGCACTGCTCGACCCGATTGAATGGACTGAAGATGGCTGGTTCGTGGCCAAGGGTGGCGACCTTGGCCAACCACTGCGCAAGCCCAGCGGTAGCGACCCCTCGACCGTGCACGGACAGGCGTTGTCCGACGACTTCGACAGCGACCGCCTCGGCCACCAGTGGGCATTCTTCAACCCCGCGCCCGATGAAATGCAACGCGTGTCCTTCAAGGACGGTGCGCTGGTCCTGCAAGGCAAGGGCAACGCACCGCGAGACGCGTCGCCGCTGACCGTGATAGCCGGTGACCAGGCCTATCAGTTCGAAGTGGAGCTGGAAGTGGATCCAGGTGCCACCGGCGGCGTGCTGCTGTTCTACAGCGACCGCCTGTACGCGGGCGTCGGTTTCGATGGCCAGGGCTTCCACCTGCATCGCTACGGCGTCGAGCGACCACAGGGCCGGCCCGAGGGCGAAGGCAGCCGGCTCTGGCTGCGGCTCACCAATAACCGCCATATCGTCACCGTCCACTCCAGCCGCGACGGCAAGGCCTGGAGCAAATACCCGGTGCAGATGGAAGTCTCCGGCTACCATCACAACGTGGCCGGCAAGTTCCTGGCACTCAAGCCGGCAATCTATGCCTCCGGCGAGGGCACGGTACGTTTCCACAATTTCCGCTACCGCGCGCTTGACTGAGCGTACGGACTAGAATCCCACCGCACCCTACCTTCCAGGCACCGACCTACATGCCCGCGCGAAAGCCGCCCGAGAAAACCGCACTTGCCGCCGCATCCGGCAAGGCATCGACCATCAATGACATCGCGCGGTTGTCCGGCGTGTCCAAGAAGACGGTGTCGCGCATCATCAACAACTCGCCACTGGTGCGTAAGGACACACGCGAGAAAGTCGAGGCGCTGATGCGCGAAGTCGGCTACTCGCCCGACCCGATGGCGCGCGGCCTGGCCTTTCGCAAGTCGTTCCTGATCGGCATGGTCTACGACAACCCGACCGCGCAGTACATCGTCAACCTGCAATACGGCGCGCTGGATGCCATGCGCGATTCCGGCTTCGAGCTGGTGGTGCATCCCTGCGACAGCCGCAGCCCCAATTACATCGACGGCGTGCGCAAGTTCGCCCAGCAACAGAAGCTGCACGGCGTGCTGCTGGTGCCACGCGTGTCCGAGGACCAGGCGCTGGCCGACATGCTGCTGGACATCGGCTGCCGCTACGTGCGCATCGCGCCCGTGGCCATGGACGACATGTCGCGCATGGTAGTGACCCACGACCGGGACGGCGCCGCCGAAGCCGCGGATTACCTGCACATGCTCGGCCACCGTGACATTGCCCTGATCACCGGCCCCAACAACTACCGCTCGGCACTGGAACGCACGGCGGGCTTCGTGGGCGGTTTGGCGCGCTACGGCATGGAGTTGCAGAAGTCACGCATCATCGAAGCCGGTTACACCTTCGAGTCCGGTGTCTCCGCCGCCGAAAAACTGCTCGCCGGCAAGAACAGGCCGACCGCGATCTTCACCGGGAACGACGAAATGGCGGCTGGCGTGTACAAGGTCGCGATGCGTTCGGGCATCAACATTCCGCAGCAATTGTCGGTGGTGGGTTTTGATGACAGCCCATTGGCCTCGCGCCTGTGGCCCTCGCTGACCACCGTGCGCCGCCCCACCCGCGACACCGGCCGCATCGCCGCCTCCATGCTGGTACAGCCGGATGCCTCGGCCGCCGTCCTGTCCGCCGCCAGCGTGCGCCCGCACCTGGTGATCCGCGATTCCTGCCAGCCACCTGAGTAGCCGAAAAGGGTGAATAGCAAAGGGTAAAGAGGAACAGCGACGCCCTATTGGCCTCCCAAGGCCGATGCAGCGCCAGGTCGCCGTACTGTCCACTTGGCCATTCACTCTTGACCCTTTACCGCTCCACGACCCCTGCCGCAATGCAAAATGACACCGGTAGCCAAAACGTCTAGACTCACCCAATCCCTGCATTGGCGGACCTAGCCCGCCACACCCCGTCCGGAGCCCGCCCATGTACTGCAAGACCTACCACGCCACCCACCCCGACATGATGGACGGCGCCAGCAACGACCAGCTGCGCGACCGTTACCTGATCAGCGGCCTGTTCGTGGCCGATACCGTGCAGTTGAACTACTCGCACAACGAGCGCTTCGTGATTGGCGGCGCCTCGCCCGTGTCGAAGGCCGTGGACCTGCCGCGCCAGACCGAGCCGGCTTCGGCGGCGGGCAAGCCGTTCCTGGAACGCCGCGAACTGGGCGTGATCAACGTCGGCGGCGGTGAAGGCACGGTCACCGTGGACGGCACCGCGTACACGCTCGGCCCGAAGGATGGCCTGTACGTGGCCATGGGCAGCGCAGACGTGAGCTTCGCCTCCAGCGACGCCGCCAACCCGGCCAAGTTCTACCTGACCTCCACGCCTGCGCACGCACGTTTCGAAACCAAGCAGTTGGCCATCGCCAACGCGGTGTCGCTGGAACGCGGCGCGCTGGAAACCAGCAATGAACGCACCATCTACCAGTACATCGTGCCGGCCACCTGCCAGTCCTCGCAGCTGCTGCTGGGCCTGACCGTGCTCAAGACCGGCAGCGTGTGGAACACCATGCCGCCCCATCTGCACGATCGCCGTAGCGAAGTCTATTTCTACTTCGACCTGGGCGACAACGACCGCATCTACCACTTCATGGGCGAACCCGACGCGCAGCGCCACATCGTGGTGGCCGATGGCGAAGCCGTGGTCTCTCCGCCGTGGTCCATCCACATGGGCTCGGGCACCAGCAACTACTGCTTCATCTGGGCGATGGGCGGCGAGAACCTGGACTACACCGACATGAACGTGCTGGACATCTGCCAGCTCAAGTAATGGCCACGTCGGCCGGCTGCATTGTTGTAGAGCCGAGCTTGCTCGGCTAAAGCCTTACCCGATCTTTGTAGTGCCGAGCTTGCTCGGCAGAAGCCTCACCCGGAAACCCGAAAACAGCCGAGCAAGCTCGGCTCTACACACGACACCCACGCAACGCATCCAACCGAGGGGATTCACATGGCAAGCAATGCATTCAACCTGGAAGGCAAGGTCGCACTGGTCACCGGTGCCAACACGGGCCTGGGCCAGGGCATCGCACTGGCGCTGGCCGAAGCCGGTGCGGACATCGCAGCTGCCGGCATCGTGGCCGCGACCGAGACCGAAGAAAAAGTGAAAGCACTCGGCCGCCGCTTCATCAACATCGAAGCCAACCTGATCAGCATCGAGCCAGTCGATCGCATCATTGCCGAAACGCTTGCCGGGCTGGGCGGCCTGGATATCCTGGTCAACAACGCGGGCCTGATCCGTCGCGCCGACGCGGTGGAATTCAGCGAAAAAGACTGGGATGACGTGATGAACGTCAATATCAAGGGCGCCTTCTTCATGTCGCAGGCCGCAGGCAAGCATTTCATCGCCCAGGGCCACGGCAAGATCATCAACATCGCGTCCATGCTGTCGTTCCAGGGCGGCGTGCGCGTGCCCTCCTACACGGCCAGCAAGTCCGGCATCGCCGGCATCACCCGCCTGCTGGCCAATGAGTGGGCCAACAAGGGCATCAACATCAATGCCATCGCGCCCGGTTACATGGCCACCGACAACACCGCGCAGTTGCGTGCCGATGCCGACCGCAACAAGGCCATCTTGGACCGCATCCCCGCCGCACGCTGGGGCGAGCCGGCCGACCTGGGCGGCACCGCGGTGTTCCTGGCCTCGCGTGCGTCCGACTACGTCAACGGCGCCGTCATCCCGGTCGACGGCGGCTGGCTGGCACGCTGAGCACGACCTTGTAGGAGCGCCCCCTGGGCGCGATGCTCTTCGACACGTCGACGCAAGAGCATCGCGCCCAGGGGGCGCTCCTACGAATCCTTGGTCCAGTTTTTCTGCAAGGCGAGACGACATGCTGAAGTTGACACTCTTCCTGACGCTCTCGATCACGGCCTGCTCCGCTTATGCGGCGGAGCCGGTCCGCCAGGTCTTCATCGCTGGTGATTCCACGGCCAGCCAGTACGGTCCCGACCGTGCGCCGCGCGAAGGCTGGGGCCAGCAGCTGCAGACCTACCTCGACAAGGATGCGTTCGTGGTCCGCAACCACGCACAGAGCGGTCGCAGCTCGCGCAGCTTCATCGAGCAGGGATGGTTCGATGGCATCGCCAAGGAGTTGAAGCAGGGCGACGTACTCCTGATCCAGTTCGGCCACAACGACGAAAAGATCGAAGACCCTACCCGCTACAACGAGCCGACCCAGGCCTTCCCGCAATGGTTGATGCGCTACATCACGTTGGCGCGCGAGAAGGGCGCGACTCCTATCCTGATCACGCCACTGGCCCGACGCAAGTTCGACCACGGCCAGTTGCTGGATACGCATGGGCTCTACAGCCAGTCCGTGCGTGACCTGGCCAAGCGCGAGCAAGTGGGCCTGATCGACTTGAATGCCGACAGCATGAACTGGCTGCGCGCGCTGGGCGACGTGCCGTCGAAAGATTTCTTCATGCATGTGCCTGAGAAAAACCAGACCGACGACACGCACCTGCAGCGCAGCGGCGCACTCACCGTGGCTTGCCTTGTGGTCGCAGGCTGGAAGGCGCTGGATCCTGCCTTGAAAGACCACGTGATACGCGACACCGATTGCGGCGCGCGTGCCACCGCGCTGACGGACCGCGCGACCCAGGCCAATCCGTCCCTGGTGATCCACGAGCGTGACATCGCGACCAAGCAGCCCGGCCCGCACGGCGGCACTGGCGAAACCACCGCCTATCCGTTCTTCAAGGACGCACCGGGTACCTCCTTCGAATCCCGCAAACGCGTGCTGCATCCCGGCGCCAGCATCGGCTTCCACCAGCACGACAAGGACGAGGTGTATTACGTCATCAGCGGCACGGGTATCTACACGCTCGACGGAAAGAACCATGAGGTGGGCCCGGGTAGCGCCATGCTGACCCGGCCCGGCAGCACCCACGGCATCCGCCAGACCGGCGAAGAAGACCTGGTATTGCTGATCAACTACCGCAAGCAACCATAACCATCTTGTAGAACCGGCTGTCGTAGGAGCGACGTAAGTCGCGAAGCCTTTCGTTGGACCTCAATCCACCAGAGGCCGCGCCCAACGCGAATAACTTGCTTCTATCTGCTCGCGGATCGCGCGGGTCTGTTTTGCATCCGGCTGGTCCTCCAAACGCTTGGCCACGCCCGCCCACCCTTCCGAATGATCCATCGACCATTCGCGCACCACCGCACGACACGGCTGGGTCAAGGTCTTTGCAAGCGCACACGCCATCAACACGTCGGCGGGCTCCCATGCGGGCTGCTGCACCAGCGATTCTGCATACGCCCTGGACACGCCGTAGTAACGCGCGACTTCATCCAGGAAACTCTGCGGATAGCGCGCGGCATACGCGTTGATGTCGGACAGATGGCGATCCGTCCAGGCATCGCCACTGCGTGGTTCGAATGCTTCGGCCTCCTGGGCGTGCACGGCCGTGACGCTGATCGTGCACAGGCAAAGCGAGAGGACTACGCGCAACGCTAAGGCATTCACTCCATGCGCGCGACGGCGCGCTTCGAAGCGGGCTACAGGGCGGTCAGGAACCAGCAGCATTACCTCGCTCCTCGCTTCAATCGTGGCGCTTCATCAGATATCGCCCTCTGCGGTGCGGGCCTTGATCTTCACCGCGCTGCTCAGTGCCACCGCCATGTTGCCAGGGGCGTCCGCCGCAAGTTGGCTCCTGGAGGCCAACTCGGCTTGCTTGCGACCACACCAGTCATCCATGCAAAACGAAATGGGCACGCGCATTGAGGCTGGCTGGCGTATTCCGCCTACCTGCTCCGTCTGGAAGGTCCAGGCCTTGGCGATTTCCAAGGCGGACTTCTCGAAGTTCTGGCGCGAATACTTTGATTTCGAACTGCCCTCGAATCCCACCACCTTTGCAGAGATGACATTCCCGGACACGTCGGTGTCCACCTGGAGTTCCAGCAGCGCCTGATTGCCATTCCTCGCCTCATCAACCGGGTAACGCGGCGGATCCTGCGACCGACTCATCGCTCCCGTCCTGGCACTGCCGATGCCCACCGCCATGCCGCCCTCGGCGTTCGGCTTCACCGTCACCTGCATGGTCAAGCCGGTTTCGGTCGCCACTGGGACACCGTTGACGGAACCCGGCTCGAATTCCCAACGACGCACCTCGTCCTCCAGCCGCGCGGTGATGACCCGGTCACCAGGCTTTGTGTTCAGCCACTCAATACTGTCCAGCTTGCCATTCGCGTCCAGGGCGATACGTGCACGCATCCACGCGCTGGCCTCCTTGGGCGCTTGACCTGCCGCTGCAGGCATCGCCACGACGAGCAGGCAAAAGCAAACGATCATGAACATCCGGGCAAAGTTTTCCATAACTTCTCCTTTGATTCTTGGCATGCGAATGCCAGTGTTGTAGAAATCCGTGTCAGCCGCCGGCCAGGCCGGTGATCCTGTCGATCGCCGACGCCAGCGTATGCGCCGACGTCACTTGCAGCATACGCGGCTCGCCCTCGGCAATCGAGTGCTCGGACTCATGCGCCCAGGTAATGTGATACGGAACATAGACGCCCCATCCACCCAGCGCCACCACGGGTTCGATATCCGAACGCAGGGAATTGCCGATCATGACGAAACGGTCCGCCGCCGTGTCCAGTTCTCGCAGCACGCGCGCGTAGGTCGCGGTGTCTTTCTCGGATACGATCTCGATGCGATGGAAGAGGTCGGCCAGCCCGGATTGCTGGATCTTCGATTCCTGGTGGAACAGGTCGCCCTTGGTGATCAGCACGATTTCATGCCGCGACGCGATGGCCTGCACCGCTTCGGCGATGCCATCGATCAATTCGACCGGATGCTGCAGCGTGGCGCGCCCGATCTCGATCACCCGATGGATGTCACGGGCACTGATGCGTTCGCCGGTAAGCTGCACGGCGGACTCGATCATCGAGAGGGTCATGCCCTTTGCGCCGTAGCCAAATATTTTCAGGTTGCGTCGCTCCACTTCCAGCAAGTGCTGCAACGTGCGCGCATCGGTCAGGTCGATGTATTGGCCGATGATGCCCTCGAATTCGAGTTCAGCGGCGCGGTAGTAATCCTCGCTCTTCCACAGCGTGTCGTCGCCATCAAAACCGATCCATTCGATCCCGCCCATCACCGTCTGTCATCCACTGCAACCAGCTTGCAGGATAGCAGCGGCGAGGCGCGTAAAGAAAAGGGTGGCTTGCGCCACCCTCTTCCACCCGATATCCCTTATCGGCCATCAGTCCTTGCCTGGACGTGGCTTGCCGGACTTACTTGGTCTTCGGCTCGCCGTAGTGCTTGCTCACGAACGCCTTGTACTCTTCGGTGGTCAGCGCGCCGTTGGTATCGGCATCGGCCTGGTCGAATATTTGCGACAGGCCGGCATTGGTGGCCGCTTCCGTCTTGCTGATTGCGCCGTCCTTGTCGGCATCCAGCTGATCCCAACCAGGCTTGCCGCTGGTGCTGGCCGCACCGCTGGCCTGTTCAGTGGACTGGTCAGCAGCACCGGTTGCGCTTTCGGCAGGCGGCGCGGCTTCGGTCGGGGTTGGCTGCTCGGTCTGCGGCGGCGTGGCCTGTGCTTCGGTATCACTCTGTGCAAAGGCCATCGGCATTGCAAAGGCGGCGGAGAGGGCGATGAGGCCAAGCGTGGACTTGCGGTTGAGGTTGTTGATCATGTTGTTGCTCCGTTGAATGGGGAGTGCCTACTGACTGCACGAATCCACCATGCAAAGCAGCGGCTGAACCAATACCCTGCCTGGATTTGCGCATGCACGTCGCGTTAACCACGCGCGCATTGCGAGCAGCTAGGCATCAAGTTATCCGTTCGTTAGACGCGGGTGACGTGCCCGTTACTGCGTGACGCGGTCGTTGCTTCAGTCGGGACCGCTGGCGCTTTTATCAGCATCCGCCACATCATCGTCACGCCATCCGCCGGTGAACAGCAGCCAACCGAGTCCTACGCCGGCAAGCGCGCCCACCACCTGGAAGACAACGCGCGCGCCCAGTGAAGCGGGATCGTGGATGCCTTCGAGCGCCAGACGTGCATACAACGGCGACTCAAGCTTCATCATGCCCAGCGAGAACATGTTCCATGCATCCACGCCGGCCGCGACAGCCACCGCCAGCACGCATGCCCAGCCCAAGGCGTGCCCCGTTGATCCTCCCAGTGCCCGCACGATCCAGCGCAACAGGCCATAGGCCAGCATGCCAATCAGCAAGGCGATGAGACCTGCCTCCATGACACCCAGGAAGCCGTTGTGCAGGGGCAGGTTCATGCGCATGCACTCCATGCGCTACTGCAGCTGAAGACAGGACTGACTGGGAAGGCCATGGGAACTCCGCAGGACGCATGTACGCGAAGACACACTCTAGCGCATGCGCTTGGGTCACAATCGAACGCAGCGACGATTGGCTACCCGGACGGAATGCACATGACGAGACTGCTGTTGGTGGGAGCCACCGGATTGGTGGGCCAGGCCGTGATGCAGCAGGCATTGGCGGATCCGCGCGTGTCCGGGCTGGTGGCACCCACCCGCAAGCCGCTGCCCGCGCAGGCACGCCTGCACAATCCGGTGGTGGATTTCGACCACCTGCCCACCGAAGCCGAATGGTGGAAGGCGGACGCTGTGATCTGCACGCTGGGCACGACCATACGCGTAGCTGGTTCGCAGGCTGCATTCCGCAGGGTTGACCATGACTATCCGTTGGCGGTGGCGCGACTGGCACTGCAGCACGGCGCGAAAACCTTCGTGTTGACCTCCGCCAGCGGTGCGAATCCGGATTCGCGCATTTTCTATTCACGCACCAAGGGCGAACTGGAACGCGACCTCGCCACCCTGGGCTATGCATCGCTGGCCTTCATCCGCCCGGGACTTCTGGGCGGCGAACGCACGCAACGACGCCCGGCGGAACACTTCGGCATGCAGGTACTCGGCGCGATCGGCCCGCTGTTGCCGCGTCGCTACCGCATGGTGCCGGCGGAATCCGTCGCCACGGCATTGTTGCGCCACGCGCTGGATCCGACACCGGGCATGCAGGTAATCGAGTCCGAAGCGCTGCACTCTTCCTGACGCGATGCCCTACTCAGGCCTCGTTCTCAGCCCACGCCTGCACGGCGATGGCGCCGTCTTCGTCCACGCTGACCGCGATGTTGATCGGCCTGCAGCACACGTGGCAATCCTCGACGTATTGCTGGTGGTCCACTGAATCGTCGATGGCGATGTCGATGGATTCTCCGCAATAAGGGCAGTGGATGGATTCGAGGGGAAGCATGTTCTGTCTCCGTTGAACTGGTTCACATGGTTGGACTGGGATGGCACCCGACGATTGCCATTCGTCACGCATGACTAACCATGCCACGAGTAATAGTGAAGCATGCGAAAAAGGAGGCAGCCATGAAGACTCGTCATGTATTCATCGTTCCCCATCTCGCGGCGGCGCAAGAGGCGATCTTCGCCGCGCGTGCCGCCGGACTGCCGGATGACAATCTGTCGCTCATCGCGCGCGCAGACATCGAACTGGACGCCATTCCCGACCACCGCAAGGACGCGGCCACCGACTTCATGCCCGCCGCGCTGCGCGGCGCGGCCGCTGGTGGCGGTGCCGGCTTGCTGGCAGGGCTGGTGGCGGTTGCGTTCCCGCCACTGGGCGTCACCTTGGCTGGAGCCGCGATGTTGACAGTGGGCGGCAGTCTGGTCGGCACATGGGTGTCGGCGCTGGTGGGATCTTCGGTGCCCGATCCCATACGCCGCACGTTCGAGAACGAAATAGAGGCTGGAAACATCCTGCTGGTCGTGGACGCCGAGGAGAATGGCCGTCTGCAGGATGTTGAGGCAGCAATTCTGGCGACAGGCGCAACCGCACTGCCTTACCAGGTCCCTTCAGCGCTTACTTGAACTGCAGCCTCGGGCTTGAGCTGGAGCCTCGGGTCCCTGCTCAACCGTAGCAAGCCCGATCGCCCATGAGCTTACTTGCCCTACTTTGCCGGCGAAGACAATTTGCGCGATGACTGGACTGCATCCGCCGGCTTCAGCGGCGCGGTACCCATTGCCTGGCGATAGCGCTGGTGCAGGGCCTGCACTTTTTCCACGTAGGCCTGTGTTTCCGCATAGGGCGGCACGCCCTTGTAACGCGTGACCGCACCGATGCCTGCGTTGTACGCAGCGGCCACCAGCACGAGATCATTCTTGTAACGCTTCAGCAGTGCCTTGAGGTGTCTTGCACCCGCATTGATCGACTCGCCCGGCGCATACGGATCCTTCACGCCATATTCCTTCGACACATCGGGCATCAACTGCATCACGCCCTGCGCACCTTTCGGTGAAAGCGCATTGGCATCGAAACCACTCTCGGCATGCGCAATGGAACGCAGCCACGCTTCGTCGACCCCCGTGGACTTCGCGGCGGCCTTGAACTGCTTGGGATACATGTCCAGGCGTGGCTTGCCCACCTTGCCCAGGCCCGGATGCGCGGGCTCGCCCGGTGGCGTCTCGACAGTGAACTTCAGGTATTCGGTGGCACCGGGCAGCTTGCGCGTGCCGTAGACCATCGTGCCGTCCTGTTCGCGCTGGTACAGCGTCCCGCTGAAGATGCCCATGTCGCCCCACAGGTTGGGCGCCTTACCAGGATCATCCTCCACCTGCTTGGCTTCGCACTTGGAGCCTGGTTCCGGCGCAGTCGACAAGCTCACCGTGCCATTGCGCACGCAGCGATAGATCGTGCGCGCATCCGCGGCCATGCCGACGAACAGGAGCGACACGGCAAGCACTGCCGACAGGATGGTTCGAGTGGACGTCATGGCGCGATCGTAAACGACCACGGCCCAACGCGCGTGGAACTGCTGGCCACCCGACGGCCCTACGCACCGGGCTGGATGGCGATCACCTTCACGTCGAATTCGCTGCAATCCGCGCTGCCCGCCTTGCAGATGCCGTTGATCCAGGTTTCGCCACTGCCGAACATCACGCCCTTGCCGCTGACCGCCAGCAGCGAATACTGCTGTGCCTTGACCGCGTTCGCGATGGCCGGCGTGATGATCTGGTCATAGTGTCCGACGAAGGCCATGGCGTCGGGAATCGAAGTTTGCTTGCCGTTGATGGTCGCTGCCAGCGGATAGTTGACCAGAGCCGCGACAGCGGCCTTGTCGCCGTCGGTGACGGCCTTCTGGTAAGCCTCGATCACGGCCTGGTACTTGGCGTGGTCACCGAGGAGGCGATCAATGGCGGTATTGACGGCGGTGTTGTCGCCTGCAACCGGTGGTGTAGCCGCAGCGGCATCGACAGGGCCGGTGACGGCATCAGGGGCGTGCACGGTAGCCGTGTCGGCCGGCGGTGGCGTCGCCTCGGGCGACTTCGTATCCGCGGATGGATCGCAGGCTGCCAACAAGAGCGCTGACAGCGCGGCGCCAAATAAGGACGTCTTCATTCGTATGGCTTCCTTGTTGCATGGAACAATCCCATGCGTCCTGTTTACACGATAGGCACTACAACTGCGAATCAACGGGCAACCAGCGCATCAGCTGGGCAACGACGCGACGACCCAGGGTTGCATCGGGCTCCGCCTGCACCGTCGTCTTGCCGTCACTCCATTGCAGCTTGCCATCGGGATCGCGCCCAATTTGCCAGGCGCGATTGCCACGGGTCGAGCGCTTGAATATGTGCGCAAGTTCTGCGGCGAGCACCGGATGCGTGGCCAGCACGCCCTGTTCGGTGTTCAGCGACACGGATCGCGGATCCAGGTTGAACGAACCGACGAAGACCGTGGCATCGTCGATCAACGCAGCCTTCGTATGCAGGCTTGCGCCCGACGAACCAAACAGGCTGCGGTTGATCGCATGGCCCGGATCGGGCTTCAATTCCCATAGCCCCACGCCGCCATCGACCAGGCGCGGGCGGTATTTCGAGTAACCGCCATGCACGGCGGCCACGTCATTGGCGGCGAGCGAGTTGGTCAGTATGGACACTGTCTTGCCGCTTGCAACGGTGTTCGCCAACGAATCCGTCCCTGCATCACCGGGCACGAAATAGGGCGAGATCAGGGTTATCGAGGTCTTCGCCTGGCCCAGGGCTTCGGACAGGCCGCGCATCACTTCGGAACGCGCCAGCGGGTCGTCGTCATTCAATGCCTTGAGCGGATCATCGGCCAGCAGCTTCCATTGCGATGTCCAGTGCACGGGCAGGTCGCCGGACACAATGCGCCGCACGGCATTGCTTCCCGCCAGCGACTTGACCCAGGGCGAGACTGCCGACTGCTCCAGGCTGCGGGCGATCGAGTTGCGCAACGAGACCAGCGCCGCGGCATCCCCCAGGCCCGGGCTCAGTGTTTCCTGTGGCCAGGTGGCGGCGGAATTCCAGTAGCGGTCGAACGACTCGCTCAGGCTCCCCACCGCCGGACCCAGCATCGCGAAATCAAGGTCCATGAAATTCATGGCTTCGCTGGCGGAAAAATACTCATTGCCGATGTTGCGACCGCCGGCGATGGCGATGCGGTTATCGGCGATCCATGCCTTGTTGTGCATGCGGTGGTTGATGCGCGAGAAGCTGGTGGCGAATTCCGCCAGCTGGCCCAGGATCCCGCTACGCGATGCGAACGGGTTGAACAGCCTGACCTCGATATTCTCGTGCGCGTCCAGCGCCGCCATGGTGAAGTTGTTGGCACGTGCGTCCATGTCATCCAACAACAGCCGTACGCGCACGCCGCGGTCGGCCGCCGCGAGCAGTTCACTTGCCAACAGCTTGCCGGTCAGGTCGTCGTGCCAGATGTAGGTCTGCACGTCCAGGCTGCGGCCTGCGGCGCGCGCACTGAAGGCACGCAGTGCGAAGGCTTCCACGCCGTCGGACACCATGCGAAAACCGGACTCGCCCGCATGCGCCGACAGGAGTGGTTCGATACCCTTGTCCAGCGGCGTGGCCAAGGCCGTGGGCAGCGCGTTGTCGACAGGCAACTCAGGACGGGGCGGCAGGCGCGTGTAGCCAAGCGCCCACGTCGCCACGACCAGCAACACCAACGCGAGGAAGAGCGACCCAATCCAGCCGAGGATGCGCCGCGGCCACGTTTTCCGGGAATTCGCACGCTTTGAAGTGTCCACGGACTCGGCCTTGATGTTCATTGCTTTCCCCACGCACTGCCTGCTGCCTTCAAGGTCAGGATAAGTGCATCCAGGCGCGTGCTCATGAAGTCTTCCCGTGGCATGGGGCGTGCAGCGAACTCCATGACATGCACGTTCTTCCTGCCATCCTGCGGCCAACGTGGCGCATCCGCTACCGCAGGCGTACCGCTGCGCGCGAAGCTTGCCCAGTAGTCGCCCACGCCGCCCGACACCCTGCGGTCCAGGTCGGTGAATGCTGCTGGCAGGCAGTCGCAGCGGTCGCCCGTGCCCATGACGAACGGAATTTCCGCACCATGGGCCACGCCCGGCACCTTGCCCTGCATGTTTTCCTGTACGTGGCTGAAGTAGTAGCGCCAGCTCGGCGCCGACTGCGAGTGAAGATACGAGATGCGACGTGCGAAGGCGGTGAAGACCACGTCACGCATAAGTTCGCGCCCCAGTTGCGCATCATCGGTCACGTCGGGATACAGCTTTTTTACCAGCGCCCTGCCGCCGCCCATGCGCGCGATCAGCGCCGCTGGATCGACACCGAATGCAAGCGCTACCGTGGCTTCGTCGCTGTTGCTGCCGATGATCAACGGCACCCGCGCCTGCTGTTTGTTCTGGAAGGCCTGCAGGATCGGCCGCGGTACCGCCAAATCGCCGACGATGAAGCCCGGGGCCAGCGTAGGTCCTTTTTCACCCAGGTCAAAGAATCGCTCGGCGGGTATGGCGCGCAGTTCCGACGCGGTAGCGTCTGCGCCCGCAGCGCCAACTGCAGTCGACACCCGCACGCTGACGTCACGTGCGTGTGCACGCGTGTGGCTGGGAATGCCATACGGACTCTGTGCGATGCCCTTGTGGAACAGACCCTTGGCCAATGGTGATGCGTAGAGCGCGAGCACGCTTTGCGCACCAGCGGACTCGCCGAAAATGGTCACGTTGCCCGGATCACCGCCGAACGCGGCAATGTTGTCGCGCACCCAGCGCAATGCGGCGATCTGGTCCAGCAGGCCGTAGTTGGCTGTTGCGGCTGCACGCCCACCATCCAGTGCGGGATGGGTGAAGAAGCCCAGCGCGCCCATGCGGTAGTTGATCGTCACTACCACCGCATCGCGCTTTGCGAGCGCAGTGCCGTCATACAGCGGCACGTTGCCGGAGCCAAACACCAGCGCGCCACCGTGTATCCACACCATCACGGGGCGCTTGCCGGCGGGCCCGGTCGAGGGTGTCCACACGTTGAGGTACAGGCAGTCTTCGCCCAGCGCACCCGTGGTGCCCCCCGCCGATACCGGCATGTCGGCCTTCTGCATGCACGACGCGGCATATGCATCCGCCTTGCGCACGCCGTTCCACGGCTGCACCGGTTGCGGTTCGCGCCAGCGCAGCGCGCCCGTGGGTGGTGCCGCAAACGGAATGCCCTGGAATACCGACAGTCCTTCCGCATGCCGACCCTGCAGCCTGCCGTCGCGAACGCTGGCTGTCGGCACGGACGATGCGGCGTCACCGGCACGGCAGTCGGCCGTCGCGGCAAGCAACAACCCTGTGGCGAGCAAGGCCGCGCACTTCGATATGGCTAGCATGCGGAACCGCCCCGGCGACAAGTGGATGCGTTGCATGATGCCAGCTTCACGGTGCTGCATGCTGCAGGCGGTCGATGGGTGGCGTATTAGACTGCTCGCCTCGACCCTTCGCGGCGTGACAGGAGCAGCAGGTGGAACCAACCCTCAACGTGGCGCTGGTGGGCTATGGCCTGGTCGGCAGGGTGTTCCATGCACCGCTGATCTGCCACACGCCGGGCCTGCACCTGCACACGGTGGTGTCGAGCGACCCGACCAAGGTACTGGCCGATGATCCCGGCATGCGGGTGGTCGCCGACGCAGGCACCGCCTTCACCGATAGCGATATCGACCTGGTGGTGATTGCCGCACCAAATACGGTGCATGCGGCGTTGGCCAACGCGGCGCTGGCCGCAGGCAAGCACGTGGTGGTGGACAAGCCGTTTACCATCACCTCGCAGGAAGCAAGAGAAGTCATTGCCAATGCGGCGCGTGCGCGGCGACTCGTCAGCGTGTTCCAGAACCGGCGCTGGGACAGCGACTTCCTCAGCGTCCAGAAACTGATCGCGGATGGAGTGTTGGGCGAGATCTCGGAATTCCATTCGCACTTCGACCGCCATCGCCCCGTAGTGGCCGATCGCTGGCGCGAGCGCGACCAGCCCGGTTCCGGGCTGTGGTACGACCTGGGCCCGCACCTGCTGGATCAGGCGCTGCAACTGTTCGGCATGCCGCTTGCGGTGACCGCCGATATCGCCCTGCAGCGAGAGCGTGCGCAAGTAGCGGACTATTTCCACGTGCAGTTGCGCTACCCCACCCTGCGCGTGGTGCTGCATGCCGGTTCGCTGGTGCCCGCAAACGGACTCCGCTTCGCCGTGCACGGCACACGCGGCAGCTACCTGAAGCATGGGCTGGACGTACAGGAAAGCGCGTTGCGTGACGGTGGCATCCCTGGCGAAGCCAACTGGGGCGTGGATGCGCGTTCAGGTGAACTGCATGTGGCCAGCGACGATGGCGTGCAGGTGAGCCGCATGCCGGGGATTCCCGGCGACTATCGCCAGTACTACGTTGCCTTGCGCGATGCGATCGTGCGCGGCAGTCCGGCACCGGTGACGCCGGTGCAGGCGCTGGAGGTCATGGCGATGCTGGAATGGGGCATGCAGAGTTCGTTGGAACGACGCGAGGTCGTTTGCACTGCCATTGAAGATTCAATGCATTCGCAGCGGTGATCTTTTCGATCGTCATCCCCGCGAAGGCGGGGATCCAGTGACTTCCACCCATTACAACGAAAGGCGCTGGATTCCCGCCTTCGCGGGAATGACGATCCTGGAAATTTCGCGTGAGTAGTCTCTAAGCAGGCTCTACTGACCAAACGCCTCAACCCTTGCCGCACTCCGGTACAACCGGCATCGCATCATGGCTCAGGCAGTGTCTGGCAGCCGCGGGCAGTGCCTTGAACTCCCGCGCATCGCCACTGGCCAGCGTGAACTTCTCCAATATTTTCGTAGTGCACTCGGCGACTTTCGGTTCGGACGCATTGCATTGGTTTACGTACACCACGTAGTTGCACTTGCCGGTCGAACTGCTGAGGCACTCAAAACGGGTATTGCCGTTGCTCGCAAGGAACTTCGCCTGATGCAGCCCGATGCCATCCACGGGAGAGAACGTCATGGTGACCGTGTCGGGCTGCGGATCGTAACCCAGCAACGCGCACAAGAATGAAAACAGCGACATCAAGAAGCGCATGGTGTTTCCTCGATGGAGGGCCTCGGCGACGTGCGCCGAAGGCCGACTACATGTTGCGGAACAAGGCCATGAAGGGCTGGCTGACGGTCAATGTTTCGGGCCGCGATTTCAGCTTGACCGTGCCCTTGCCGCTGTCATCGCGAGTGATAGACGCGATGGCCTTCAGGTTGACGATGGTGGAACGATGGATCTGCTTGAAGACTGACGGATCCAGCACGTCCAGCAATTCGCGGATCGGCTTGCGCAGCAGTGATTCGCCTTCCGCGGTCATCACTACGGTGTATTTGTGGTCGGCCTGGAAGTACGCCACGTCTTCAACCATGATCAACCGCGTTTCCTTGCCGGCACTGGCGGTGATCCATACCAGCGGCTCCAGCGCGGCGGGTTGCAGGCGTTCGCCCAGTTGCTTGACGAGCGCGGCCAGTGATTCGGCATCCGGATTGCCCTGCGTGATGCGGGCCTGGAGGCGTTGCACGGTGGCCGCCAACCGCTCGGGCGCAATCGGCTTGAGCAGGTAGTCCACCGCGCCTTTGTCGAAGGCATCGATGGCGTACTGGTCGTAGGCGGTGACGAACACGATCTGGGTGTTCGGGCTGGCTTCCGCTGCAGCCGCCGCGACTTCGAGACCGGTCAATCCGGGCATGCGGATGTCCAGGAAGGCGACCTCGGGCTGGTGCTCAGCGATGGCTTCCAGCGCCGTGCCGCCGTCGTCGCATTCGGCGACGATGTCCAATGCGGGCCACGCTGCCGACAGCAGGCGTGACAGTTCATCGCGCAGCAGCGCTTCGTCTTCGGCAATGACGCACTTAAGCATGGTCGCCTCCCTGCACGGAGGTGCTGGGGATGTTGATGGTCGCGGCGACGCCGCTGGGGAAGTTGGCGACGATGGCGAACGAGGCGGTGCCGCCGTAAGCCAGGCGCAGGCGTTCGCGCACATTCTTCAGCCCGATGCCGGTACCGCTGCTCTCCGCATTGAAACCCTGGCCGTCATCGGCCACGGTGACCGCGAGCGTGTCGTCGATGGTGCGCGCGATGATCCAGACCGTGCCACCGCCGGACTTGGGTTCCAGCCCGTGCTTGATCGCGTTCTCCACCAGGGTCTGCAGCATCATGGTCGGGAACGGAATGGACTTCAGCGCTTCGGGCACTTCGATCTGCAAGGCCAGTCGATTGCCCATGCGGATCTTCAGGATTTCCAGGTAGGCACGCGCACGTTCCAGTTCTTCGCCCAGCGTGGACAGCGAGTCTTCGGTCCGCGGCAGCGAGTGGCGCAGGTAGGTGATCAGGTTGCCCAGCATTTCATCGGCGCGGGCCGGATCGCTGCGGGTGAGGTATTGCGCGCTTGCCAGTGTGTTGTAGAGGAAGTGCGGTTCGACCTGCGCGTGCAGCAGGCTCAGTTTGGCGACGGTGAGTTCTTTTTCGGTCACGGTCTGCTGCGCGGCGGCCTGTTCGTTGCGACGGTGTTCGGCGACGCGGCGGGAAATGGCGCGGGTGATGGCTTCGGCGTTCTCCAGGTTGGTGCCGTCATCCACCTTGAACCAGTCACTCCACGCGCCGCTCTCGGGCTCGCACACCAGGGCCACGCTGCTGATGCCGTCACCGGGTGTCACGGTGGCGAGTATCTGGTTGCGCTTGATGTGGATCCAGTACAGCGGATTGAAGTGGCCCGGCGCCTTGTTGCTGTATGGGTTGAGGCGGGTGACTTTGGCTCGCACCTGCAGGCTGTCGCGTGCGCTTTCGATGTCCTCGGAGCGCGGCAGTTCGCGGATGGCGGCATCGACGAGGTCGAAGGCTTCGCCGGCTTCCAATGGTACTTCGACCTGGCGGGTATGGCGGTTGGCCAGGGTGCCGGGGTCGATCTTGCCGGCGATCAGGCGGATGCGGCGGATGTGGGACACGGCGCCGGCAATGACGAAGCCGAGGGTGACCACGAACAGCAGGAAGAACAGTCCGTCGGGGCCGTTGCCGTTGAAGACTTCGCTCCACACGATCAGGAAGACCAGGTAGGCGAAGGTCCAGGCGGCGGCGATGCGGAAGATGAAGAAGAAGCTGGTTTTCACGGAATGGCTCGGACGGCTGGAATGCGGTGGAGATTACCCGCGCATCCTGCCGATGTGTTGGGTGCCGCGACGAAACGGGGATTTGGGCGACGGAATGGGGGGATTGGGGGTGCTTGTCGTTGCTCTCCACGCCGCCTGCTCCGCGCTACAGGCGTGTTCTCCATGACAGCTGCACGAGCTTAGGGTGCTTCTTGTCCCATCCAAGCAGAGCGTATAAGCACTGCGCGCATCGTCCCATCCACAAAGTAGGCTGGGTTGGCTACATCAACCCAGCAAGCGAAACCATGGCAACGGCGCTGGGTTGGTGAAGCTAACCTAGGCTATGGCCCTCGCATTGCATAGCCCATATATGAAATGGAAAGGTCACGGCTTTCACGTAGACGCACCCGCTTGCCCAGTTCCTCAAAACTCATCCGCCCCAGTTTCGTCTTGAAGAAGGCAGCGACAGCCGGCAGCGGGTTCCCGCCTGGAGACAACCCCACGAACTCCTGGTTACGTAAACCGTGTCCAGCCATGCCTGCCTGCAACTCCGAGGGCCGTATGAACTTCTCCCACACGTGCACATGCCTCGGCATCAAGCGCGTGAGGGGCCAGTCCTGCATGATCTTGATCGCCAGCAAATTGCTGCGCAGCGTGCGATTGATGGTGTCGAACAGGAACATGCCATCCGGCCTCAACACGCGTGCAATTTCGCCAAGCACCACCACAGGATTGTCCACGTGTTCAAGTACATCGCAGCAAGACACCACATCGAAATGTGCATCAGGGAACGGGAGTGAATCCGCACTGCCTTCCATGTAGTCAATGCCAAGCTTGCCACACTGCGCGTGCTCGCGGGCGGCAGCCAGGGTCGGCGCGGATCGGTCAAGGCCAGTAACCTCACAGCCTAGTCGTGCGAACTCCTCAGCCAGAAATCCGCCGCCGCAACCGACGTCAAGCAGGCGCTGCGTTCCGCTATCCAAGCGCGGCTGCACCAGCCGTCGGAAGTATGCCGCGCGCGGCGGATTGACTGACGTTCGCAGCAAGGCCATGAAACCGTCCTCGTCCCACCACGTGTCGGGCACACGGTCGTAGATGCCGTTGTCGATGGCTGGTGCACCACGGCTCATTTGCGACTCCGGGAAGCTTTAGCCATCGCTGCACTCTCGCGCTTAAGCGGCCCACCCACCGGGCAGAAGGTAGCTAGGAAATCATGCAGCGTGCCGAGCATGTTTTTATCGGCCAGCGAGTAGTGCACGAACTGGCCCTTGCGCTCGCTGCGCACAAGACCCGCGTTTTCGAGCACTTTGAGGTGTCGACTTAGTGCGGGCTTGGTCATGTCGAAACGGTCGGCAATCTCGCTGGCGGTCAGCGAGGTCTCCGACAGGTAGGCCAGTATCTTGCGTCGCGGGGTAGAACCCAAGGCTTCAAATACGGAGTCGATCTGCATATGAATTAGCAAATTAGTTAATTGCCGTGTAAGATAATCCTAGCCGGAATAAAACGCAAGTGAATGAAGGAACCGACAATGAGCACTGATAAAGCGCATGAAATCGCCTGGCTGGTCTACGACGGCGAATGCCCGGTTTGCACGAACTGGTGCCGCTATGCCCGCATTCGCGACACTGTTGGCGAACTGCGCCTGGTGGATGCGCGCAAACCCGGAGAGCTGATGGATGAAATCACAGCTGCCGGTCTGGATATCGACCAAGGGATGGTCCTCAAGTTCAAGGACGTCATGTACTACGGCGCAGACGCAATCTGGATGATGTCTCTGCTCAGCACTTCGTCGGGCGTGTTCAACCGCCTCAATTATTGGTTCTTCGGCAGCCAGCGCCGCGCCCGCCTTTTCTATCCATTAGGCAAGGCTTTCCGCAACGTGGTCCTCAAAATAATGGGCATCAATTACATCGGTAACCTGAAAAAAGCGAACTAAAGCAAGAAAACAGGGGTGGCTCACTCTGACCCCTTCTCTATGACCGAAGTTTTCGGTATCAAAAAGCGCGGCTAACGCTCAAGCTTCCAAATGACGGCGGCTCCAACTGGCTTTCGAATTCACGGCTGCGCTGGTACTGCGCCAAGATAAGCTTCCAGCGGCCACGACTGACCACGGCGCCGTAACCCAGGTCTGTGACGAGTGGTCGCTTGTCGACGGAATGGCTGGGCTTAGACGTATTGCCATCGAGCGTGATGTCGTGAAGCACCGCGCGTGCTTCCATGCTGACGAAGGCATGCCATGCCCATCCGGGGCGCACGGCGTTATTTCGCGACGCAGTATTATCGCCGGCAGGTCGCAGTGGATTGCTGCCAAAGTCATCCGGCACGCGCCAGCCGAAACGCACTTCCGCACCGGTATTGGCATGCGTGGCGTAGTTACCCAAGCTGCCGCCGGCATGGCCGATCACATCCCATCCCCAGCCATCTGCATTGCTGGTGGCGCTTGGCTGCCAGCGATGCAGGCGCTCGTGCAGCACTTGCAGCAGCGGCTCGTCACGCAACTGGTGCTGCCAGCCTTGCGCGCGTCGCACGTCAATCACGCTGTGCACGGCATTCTGCACCTGTTGTCCAAGCGCCGAGGGGCCGACCATGCCCATGCGTAGGTGGCTGGTCTGCAAACTGTCACCGCTGCGCGCGTTATAGCCAAGGCTCAGCATCAACACGCCGGCATACGGTCGGTCGTCTTCGATCAGGTCGCTACGCGTCTTGTCGTCGGGCGTGTAGATGCCGTGGCTGATACCGACCAGCATGTTCTGTTGTTCGTAGCCGCCTGGATGCGTCCACTCCACGAAACGATTGACGCTGCGCGACAGAAACGGCAAGCACGCATCATTGCCCCGGCCCGCTAGGTCGGGCGAGACCATGGTCAGGTACAGGCCGTTGGAATAGCCGTGGTCCTGTGATTCACTTCCAAAGGCATCATTGTCCATGCGCAAGTTGAGCCACGCGGGATTTTCCAGTGCCGAATTTTCGTCACTGCACTCGGTTGCAGCCAGACACAGCGACGGAGACAGGATCAGGGCCGTGGCGATCCAGGCGAGAGGTTTCATGTGTGGCAACTTTTTTTATGGGGGTGGCGGAACGTGGTCGCCACGCAAAGAAATACCGCCGTGCCAGTCACTGCAGGCATCAGGCGGCGTTGTGGTCCAGGGAGGCGATGAACAGACCGCCGTCCAGGGATTTGGTTCCCTGACGTCGGATTAGCGCAAATATGCGGGTAGCCCCAGCGCCGGCTGATGGGTAGACCGTAATCGTTGTTGAAAGCCGCTGCGCTCAACCCATCCTGCTTGCTACTCCGCCCTCACCTTATGCCCACCAAACTCATTGCGCATCGCCGACAGCAGTTTGTCGGCGAAGGAATCGTCATCGCGCGAGCGAATACGCTCCATCAGTGACGCGGTGATCACCGGGGCGGCGACATTGAGGTCGATGGCTTCGGCCACCGTCCAGCGGCCTTCGCCGGAATCCTCGACGTAGGGCGCAATGCCGTCCATCCCAGGATTCTTGCCCAACGCATCCGCCGTTAGATCCAACAACCACGAACGCACCACGCTGCCTTCGCGCCAGATTTCCGCCACCTGGTGGAGGTCCAGCGCGAAATCCGTCTTGTGCTGCATGATGGAAAACCCTTCAGCGTACGCCTGCATCATTCCGTACTCGATGCCGTTGTGGACCATCTTGGTGAAGTGCCCCGCACCGCTGGGCCCCACCCGACCCCAACCACGCCCACTGCCCGGCGCCAGCGTGGACAGCAACGGCGTCAAGCGCTCCACCGCCGCCGCCTCGCCACCCAACATCAGGCTGTAGCCCTCCGCCAGGCCCCACACGCCGCCACTGGTACCGCAATCGACATAATGCAGCCCATGTTCCGCCAGCAGTGCCGCGCGCCGCTGCGTGTCCTTGTAGAACGAATTGCCGCCATCGATGACCGTGTCGCCGGGTGCCAGCAACGGCAGCAATTGCGCCAGCGTGTCGTCGACCACATGGCCGGCCGGCACCATCATCCATACCACGCGCGGTGTAGCGAGCTGGTCCACCAGCTCCGCCAACGTGGCCACGGGCGTGATGCCCTGGCCGCCTGCGCGCGTTCGCGCTTCGGCACTGGGATCGAAGCCCACCGCGCGGTGACCGCCACGCACCAGGCGTTCGGCCATGTTGGCGCCCATGCGTCCCAGGCCAATCATTCCAAGTTCCATGCGCTGCGTCCCCCAAGAAGTTTCGATGCCGCTAGCTTCGCACGCCGGGTGCAGCGCGCGGTCGCGGTCTTCGCGTCGCGCATACATGCCATGGCTACACTCGGCGCCTGTCTAGCAGGACTCCAGTCAATGCATGTACTTGTCACCGGCGGCACGGGCTTTATCGGGCGGGCGCTGTGCCAGCAACTCGTTCGCGCAGGGCATGAACCTTGCGTGCTGACCCGCAGTCCGGCGAAGGCTGCTGTGGAAATGCCCGGTGTTCAATCCATCGAGCATCTCGAACAAGCCGGCCCGATCGAGGCCGTGGTCAACCTGGCCGGGGAGCCATTGGCGGACGGACGCTGGACGGCCCAACGCAAGCAGGAATTCCGCGACTCGCGCATCGGCACCACGCAGCGCCTGCTGCAATGGATCGAAGCACAGCCCGTGCGGCCGCGCGTACTGGTGTCCGGTTCCGCGATTGGTTACTACGGACCGCGCGACGATGCACCCGTCAACGAGGATGCACCGGCGGGAAGTGATTTCGCCGCACAGCTCTGCCGCGACTGGGAAGCCGAGGCCCTGCTTGCACAGGCACTGGGGTTGCGTGTGTGCACGGTGCGCATTGGCGTGGTGCTGGGCAAGGACGGCGGTGCATTGGCGAAGATGCTGCCACCCTTCAAGCTCGGCGCGGGCGGCCCCATGGGCGATGGCCGGCAATGGATGAGCTGGGTGCATCGGCAAGACCTGGTGCGACTGATCCTGTGGCTGCTGGAGCACGAACATACCCAGGGTGCCTACAACGGCACCGCACCCAATCCGCTGCGCAACCGCGACTTGGCGCATACGCTGGGCAAGGTGTTGCATCGTCCCGCGGTGCTTCCCACACCGGCGATCGCACTGAAACTGATGTTCGGCGAGATGTCGACCTTGCTGCTTACCGGGCAGCAGGTCGTGCCAGTGCGTGCGCAGGCGGAGGGATTCGTTTTCGAACACCCCGAACTGGAAGCTGCGCTGCGCGACCTACTGGAATAAGAGGACTGGAATAAGCGGGTCCGTGCAGGCACCACGCTACCCGGTCAGCCATGCCGCCTGCATTCGGTCTGCAGGCCGCTGCCGTCGTCAATCACGATGCCGGTTGGCTTGCCGGTCAATGCATGCAGCGCCTGCGCCAGCGTATCGGCGGCAATCACGGCATCCTCCAGCCGCACGCACCAGTCGCGATTCCTGAGTTCATCGCGCACTTGCCAGCCGTTGTAGAGCGGCGCGACGGTAAATTTCACACGGTCCACGACGTTGCTCCTCACCCGCGGCATCCACGCGGCGTCGATCGGGCGACGAAGAATGGCCAACCGATGTTGCAACGCCGTGTCGTGTGCAGGTGTTCCGACGAATGGCGCCCGGATTGGTAATCCAGTTCACGTTATCAGCTGTGAACGCCATGGAACTGCAACTTTTGCGTCACGACATTTTTACCAAGATGCCGGAAAATTGGACAAGCAGGGGGAACCATTGTTCGCAGCGGGAGGGAGTCATGGACTCCGCGCACACTGACCATGCACCATCACAAGACGTGATGCTTGATATCGAAGCGGAGCTTGCGTACTGGCGACGCTGCTACGAGAAGCAGGGATTCCACCGATCCGGCTGGAAGTTCGATGCCTACGAGCCGACGCTCAAGTTCGGCTACGACGCTTTCCTGCTGCACTACCGCTCGCCACTGGAGCCACTGCTGCCGGCGCTCAAGGAACGCTATGAAAGCCACCTGCCGGCGGCGCAGCGCCTCGAGTGGTCGCGCGGCCAAAGCATCATCCGGCAGACCTGGCAGCGCATGCAGCACGGATGAGGAGCGGCGGACATTGAGTCCGGCCGACTGCCCCACGAAAAACGACAGGCATAAAAAAGCCCGCAACAGCTAGGCTATTGCGGGCTTGCTCCCTCCCCCACGTCGGGATGCGGGCGCATCGTGAAGGACGCTTCACATGTCTTGCACGCTGCACTGCAAAACAGTACTGGAGGGTTCAGTAGAAGCCCGTTCGCGGCAATTCCATGAGAACGATTACATGCCTTGTTTGCATGGGCCTGCCGGAAATCGGGGGCAGCAGGCAGTGTCATCAAGCCGCCTTCCAGCTTCATCATCCGATCAAAACTGAATAGGCGTATCACTCATTCCACGCGCACGCTTCCCTGTGCGGCATGCGTACGCATTGCATTCAACGCAGGGTCTGGGCGTCGTACCACTGCCTGGCACGAATCGGATGGAACTTACTCTTGGTGCCATCCATCTCCACGCCCATGCTCAAAGGCCCCCACTTGGCATACAGGCTGCCATTGCGGCTCTGTCCCCGGAGACGCATGCGCGCGAGCAGGTCGAACCGCTGGTTGCTGGCATCGATCTGGTCCAGCAACAAGGTGTCGTTGCTCCACTGCACCTTGCCCTTCACCTGCGCCTGTCCGGAATCGACCAGCTTGTAGACCCACTTGGGATACTCGCGCTGGCGCGAGAACAGCGACAGCAGGAAACCGACATCCTTCATGGTCACGTCGGCACTGCCAGCGACGGCCAGCGGCTTGTTCCAGTCCATGCGCGCACGCGGCAGGTTGATGCGTGCCCACCAGCCGCTGCGGGTTTCACCGCCGGGCTCGCTGAAGCTGATGTTGTCCATCTTCACCGTGCTGCCATCCACAGCAAAGCTGCGCCTCGCCATGTCGGCGCGGCGCAACTGGGTATTGATGTCGATATTGCCGCGCAGGGCGATGCCGGCCATGCGCATCTGCGCCTTGCGTGCGGACAGGCGTACCCAGCCGTTGCCGACATCACCGGCGGCGTCCAGGTACAGGTCGCCACTGACTGTGCCGGATCCACCTTCGAAGCGCAGGTGCGGATTGGGCATGTAACGGTTGTAGACGCGCAGGTCGGGCAACTGCGCGCCGCTGAACGCCAGGCGCGCGCGCAGCGAATCGCCCAGTGCTACCGCACCCTTGCCCAGGGCTTCGCCGGTACTGAGGTCCAGGCGCAGGTCGCGGCCTTGCAGGTAGGGCACGCGCAGGTTGTCGTTGGCGGCGATGGTGAAGCGCTCCATCACTATGTTCATCGCAGGCTGCAGTTCGCCCGTCGGGCCTGCACTGATACTTCCATCTGCCCGCGCCTTGCCTTCGATGCGGTTGTCCATCACTTCGGCGACAACGACGATTTCCGGCACGCTGAACGTGCTGCCTGACGCAATCTCGCCATCGACCACCTGCATGTCGACCGCGACATCGCCCGCACCGTCCAGTGACAACCACGGCGCATGGGTGAAAAAGGTTTCGAGCCAGCGCAATGAAGCAAAACGCCATTGCCCCTTCACATGTCCGGAAGTTCGTGGCAACAGGCTTGCCAGCTGCTTGTACGGCACCTCGTTGCCCTGCACGCGCAGATCAGCGTCAAGGCCCAGCACGCCACCTGCCTGCGGTGGCACTTTGGCGGTCAGGTGCATGTCGCGATCCACGACCAGGGTGGACTGCAGTGCATCGCTGTGCGAAACACCGGCACCATCGGTGCTGGTCAACGGCATGTTCCAGGTGGCCGTGCTGCCGGGCTTGAGCACGCCACGTGCAAAAGCCAGCTTGGCGTGTGCAGCACCTTCGCCCGGCAAGGTCTTCATCACCAGCTTGTCGTCCGCGCCCAGCGACACATCAAGCCCAGCCGTCAGGCCGTCAAGCGCAAGTTCGGCATCCACAAGCGCAAGTTTGTCGAGGCCCGGTGCGTCCTCGCTGCGATGCTTGTCCATGGCGAACCGAGCGTTGATGGCGCCGTCCCGCAGCAGCTCCTTGCCAGCGTTCGAGAGGCGTGCACCGGTGAATCTTGCGGTGGAGGGCAGTATCTCCATCGGCCCGCCGCGCATCTGCTTGACGAAGCCGAATTCCGCCCGTCCATCGCCCTCCAGCACAAGCGCGCCAAACGTCCCGCGCCGCACGTCCTCGCCGACGATGCGGTCGAAACGCAGGGTCCAGCCGCCCGGGCGCGGCACGGGTTTGGGCATGTCCTTGGACGCGCGCCCGGTGCCGCCACTCAGGCCAGTGGCCGCTACATGGGGCATGCGGAATTCCTTGCGGAACAGTGGCAACAGGCTGATCTGCCCCTTGGCCTGTTCGGCCTGCAGCGACCACTCGGTGCGTCGCACATGGCCCCTCAGCTTCACGTCGGACACCGACACCTGCCCCGGCCACCAGGTGCTGCCACCCCCCCAGTGGATTTCGAATTTTTCGGGCTTGCGGTTCACTGACCACGGGCCGAGCGCTGTGTTGAGGAACACGTTGCCGGCGACCAGGTACAGCGCGTAAAGACCTACCAATCCGAACAGCGCGCGCCATGCCCAACGTCCGTACCGGTGCGATGCATAGGGAAGCTTCATGTCGCCAGCATGCCTCAGCCACCTCCCCTGCGGGAAGCCTGCACGCCACGTGATGCTGCGGCGGGCGGGCGTGCCCCACCTATCTATGCCTGGCCGACATCCAGGTAGCCCGACCGCAGGATCGACAGCAGCCGTCCCTGTGATTGCGGCCTTGCGAACAGGTAGCCCTGCCCGTACTGGCAGCCCAGCTCCTGCAAGGCCTTCCACTCGCCACCGGTTTCAACGCCTTCTGCGATGACCGACATGTTCATGGACCGGCTGAGGTGCAGCAGCGAGGAAATGATGGCGTTCGATGCACTGCTTCGCTCGCCATCCAGGCCGGTCACGAACGAGCGATCCAGCTTAAGGGTATCGAAAGGAAGCTCCCGCAACTGCGCCATCGACGAGTAGCCCGTGCCGAAATCGTCAATGGCCAACGGGAACCCGTGTTCGCGCAGGCCTTGCAGCACGTTGCGCGCCACCTGGTCATCGCGCGAGATCGCCGACTCGGTGATCTCCAGCTCCACCCGCGAAGGATCGATGCCGGTGGCACGTACGGCCTCCACGATGGACTCGACGATCAACGGGCTGCCGACCTGTATCGCCGATACGTTCACCGCGACGCCGATGCCCTCTGGCCACTGCATGGCATCGCGGCACGCCTGTTGCAGCACCCATATTCCAATGGGAACGATCAAACCGGACTCCTCGGCCGCGGGTATGAACTCGGCAGGAGGTATCAGTCCATAGCGTGGATGGTGCCAGCGCAGCAGCGCTTCGCAGCCCACGATCTTGCTGTTGTCCAGCTCGACGATGCACTGGTACACCACCTCGAGCTCACCGCGCTCCAGCGCGCCGGCCAGGTCACTTACCGTGGACAAGCGATGGGTCATTCGCGAACTCATCGCCGGTTCGTAGATCTTGAAATTGTCGCGGCCCGAGTCCTTGGCGACATACAAGGCGATGTCCGCCCGTCGCATCAATTCATACGGACTCTCGGGCGCGGCCAGCGCCTGGGTGATGCCAATGCTGCCACGCACGTCGATGCGGAACTGCTCGATGGTCTCGGGAGTGCGAAGCTGTTCCAGCACGCGTTGTGCACGGTCCTGGATTTCGTCCAGCGGATCGTGGCCGGACAGACCGGCCATGAGGATCGCGAATTCATCGCCTCCCAGCCGCGCCAGGAAATCACCGGGATGCAAGGCACGCCGCAACCGCGTCGCCACGCTCCTGAGCACCACATCGCCCGCACTGTGGCCAAGCGTGTCGTTGACCGTCTTGAAATTGTCCAGGTCGATGAATGCCATTGCGTTGGAAGTCGTTGGGCCATGCCCTGCGTTTTCCAGCATCCGCGACACCGCTTCGAGGAAAGCCCTTCGATTGGGCAGTTCCGTCAGCACGTCGTGGGTGGCGAGATGATGCAAGTGGCGCTCGCGGCCTATTCCTTCCGCCTCCCTTGCCCTGGCATCGGACACCTCGCTGCCCACTCCGCGCCAACCCGCCCGCTTTCCATCCGAATGCAGCAGCGGCTTCGCGCTGAGCTTCCAGCTTCGCTGCGTGCCACCAACACGCGCTTCCACGATGACGTTGCTGAAAGCGCCAGTACCCGCAAGCCGCTGTTGCAACGCGCCAACGCCTACCTCCTTGTCCGATGGAATCGTGATGAGTCGATGCGCGGCGAACAGCGACGCCAATGGCATGCCAATGACATTGGATTGCGTGCGTCCCAGCACGCTGGCCAGTCGCGCACTCGCGCGGGTCAGCAAGCCCGCGTTGTCGCATTCCCACAGCCAGTCGCTGGCATTTTCCTCGAAGTCACCCAGCAGCAATCCCACCACTTGACGTTCGTTCTCGGCCTCAAGATCCGCCGCAGTCCGCGCAACGAACATGCGCGATGCAAACAACAGGGCCACGGCCAGCATGGCCGCGTACCAGATCAACATGCCGATGGTCAGCCCCTGCAGCAGGAAATCAAGGTTGCCGACCATCAGGCAGGCGCCCACCGTCATCACCACCAGCCACACAATGGAAATCAGCGGCGTGGTGATGCCCACCAACACGCCGGTTGCGATCAGGCCAGGCACATAGGCGGCCAGCAGCAGCCGCGAGCCCTCGTCCGCTGCCAGCGGCGTGCCCAGGTAGAAAGCCACGCTGCAGGTGACGGCCGCCAAGGCACACCAGGATGCAGATACGCGCAGATCGCCGATGGAATGGGAATCCGGTGACGAATGCCTTGCGATGTGCTCTTTCCGCAATGCGTGCAGGGCCCATCCCGCATGCACCAGCACGAATGCAGTGAACCACGCGAGCGTGCCTGCAAGCGGCAGGTAGGATCGCATTGCGAACACCAGCAGCGATCCGCTGATCAGGTTGGACAGCACATAGATCGGCACGACACGGAACAGGTTGCGAAGCTGCCGGTTCAACAGAAGGGATTGCGCATCCGCACCTGCATCCGTCAGTGACCAGCAACCACGAAGTGTTTTCCACGCAGCAAGCATCCGTGCACATCCCCCAGGCAGGCGCCTGACCATCCATCATGCGACTCGCCATGCCAGCGAGCGCATGTTCGATCACGACTATTGATGCCTGATTGTAGAGCGGCAAGCGCGGAAGATTGACTGCCTCTCATCTATTGTGAGGCATGGCATTATTTTCGCCACTTGGAAATGCAGCCATGCAGGGCTGTTCGGCACTCAAGCGACGGACTGCAAGCGCTGTAACGATGCGATCACAGCCGACACCCAGATCCGAGGAGCACACGCATGTCGGCGATCAACCAACGTTGAACCGGGCTGCCTTGCAGATCCCTGTTCGCGGACCGGAAAGTGCAATGACGATAGCCCCGCTTGAAGCCAGTCACTGCACGCTGATGTCATGCAGGGTGGACATGCCTCGCAAAGAAAGCGGATCAGGCGGCGCGTGACACCCGCAACTCACGGCGACGTTGCACCGCTTGTGCCAAACGCGTGAGCACGGCCACCGAGTCCTCCCAGCCAATGCAACCGTCGGTGATGCTTTGCCCGTAGACCAGCGGCTGGCCCGCGACCATGGCCTGTTGCCCGGCGACCAGGTTGCTTTCCACCATCACGCCGACGATACGCGTCTCGCCCGCTTCCATCTGCAGCGCGATGTCCTCGATGACCTTGGGCTGGTTGTCGGGATTCTTGCCGCTGTTGGCATGGCTGGCATCGATCATCAGGCGCGCGGGCAGGCCCGCTTTCGACAGCACCTCGCTGGCCGACGCGACGCTGTCCGCATCGAAGTTGGGCGTCTTGCCGCCACGCAGGATCACGTGCCCATCCGGATTGCCTGCCGTCGCGGCGATGGCGGAGCGGCCATCCTTGGTCACCGCCAGGAAATGATGCGGATGCGCCGCCGCACCCACCGCATCCACCGCGATCTTCACGTTGCCATCGGTGCCGTTCTTGAAACCGACCGGGCACGACAGGCCCGAGGCCATTTCACGATGGACCTGGCTTTCGGTGGTGCGTGCGCCAATCGCGCCCCAGGCGACGAGGTCGGCGATGTACTGCGGCGAGATGATGTCCAGGTATTCGCAACCGGCCGGCAAGCCCAGTGCGTTGATGTCGCGCAACAAGCCGCGCGCGGTGCGCAGGCCACGGTTGATGTGGAAGCTGCCGTCCATGTCGGGATCGTTGATGAGACCTTTCCAGCCGACGGTGGTGCGCGGTTTTTCGAAATACACGCGCATCACGATTTCGAGTTCGCCGCCCAAGGCATCGCGCAACGGGCGCAGGCGACGCGCGTAGTCCATCGCTGCGACTGGATCGTGGATGGAACACGGCCCGATCACCACCGCAAGCCGGTCGTCATGGCCGTGAAGGATGTCGTGCAGCGCCTGGCGTGCATTCGACACCACTTCGGAGACGGCATCGTCGCAAGGCAATTCGGCGATGACCTCGGCCGGGGTGTTGAGTGCTTCGATCTTGCGGATGCGCAGATCGTCGGTATGGGGGGCCATGCGGGTTCTCCAGTTCAATAAGGTTTGCGGTATTGCAGGCAATAAAAAAGCCGCCAGTTGTGCCGGCGGCTTCAGGGGAATTCTTCTGGTGTCACACCTAGAACGAACGCTGCCCTTCCTCCGCCGATGGCGTTGGGTTGCGGTAATACCAGCGGATAAAGAGGGCGGAAGACAGGTTCATGGGCGACAGAGATACCACGGGCATTTACCGCGCGCGACTGTTTCAGATGCAACCAGGGAGATGATCGTGCAAGAACGTCGTAGGAGCGACGTAAGTCGCGATGCGGGGTTCGTGGGAAAGCTTCATCGCGACTTACGTCGCTCCTACATCGCTCCTACATCGTTACTACGGCGTGGCACTGCTTTCCATGTCCAGCCGCAGGATGCGTCGCAATTCCATGATGGCGCCGGGAGTTTCCTGCACGCTGTGGCCCGAGGGTATGACCGCTTTCTCCGATACTGCATCAGCCAAATGCGCGCTGGCGTACGGCACGGCGCCATCACTGGATTGCGCCAAGGGCACGGAAGGATCACGAACCCCCACGATGGTGTGGAACGGCAGGCCCGCCTTGATGGGCAAGTCCGACGTGGCCTGCATGAACAGCGAGCCGGGACTCAGGTCGTCCGGACCAGTGGACGGACGGCCCGCACGGAAGCCGACCTGCTGCAGGGTTGCTTCGTCCAGGCTGTTGCGCTGGAACAGGTCGGAGGCTTCATTCAGGACCTCGAACGGCAGGCGGATCGCACGCCGCACGACCCGGATCGGCCAGGCATCATTGAGTTCCGCGCCACGGTGCGGCGCGGCCAGGAACACCGCACGGCCCACGTAAGGCAGCGGCTCGAAGACGCCCAGTTCCTGCACGCGTGGCTCTTTCGCAAGTGCAGCCGCCTGGTCAGGCGGCAGTGATTGCAACGAGCGTTGCAGGACCTGGTCGCCACTGTTGCTGACCAGCAACCGCGAGATCACCCCACCCATGCTGTGGCCGACCAGCACAGCCTCCTGGCTGGCGCGATGCACGCCTTCGGGATCGAAATGGTTGAAGGTGATGCGCAAGGCTTCGTCGATGCGCGCTCGACTGGCCAAGATGCCCAGGTTGTTGGGATAGAACACCTGCCAGATCTGGTAGTGGTCGCGCAGCTCGCTCTCGCCCAGCAATTCGTTGGCCAGGTTCACCCACGCCTCGGGACTACTGGCAAGACCGTGTACCAGCACCACCACGCGCTTGTCGGGATCGTAGGGCTGGTTGAGGTAGACGCGTGGCGCGAAGGGGCGCGTCTGTTTCGGGCGCAGCAGGCTGGACAGACTCAGGCGCGCGAGTTCCGAACGCGCCAGCCACACGCCATAGGCGGCGGAGAAATTCGCCGCCAGCGGGACGGTGCGACCGGCGATGGTCTTGCTGTCGTGGTGGTAGGGATTGAAGACATCCAGGGTCACGTCTTCGGTCGCCAATACTTCGGCCAAGGTATCGCCCTTGAAACCCAACGTGCTGGTGACCGAGAGGAAGCGCGTGTCGCGGAAGGGCGGACGCGAGGGCGGTGCAGGTGGCGTGTTGACTGCCACTGCATCCACCGGCAACTGCGCAGCGTCCACGTCGACGACTTCAACCGCTTCGGCCGTCTCATCCCCTGCCAGTGCCGCCGCTGCGTTCGCTGTCTCGATGACGACTGGATCCGCAACCACGCCATCGACCGGGCGCGGGAACACCGCCACCAGGTTGCTGCCAAAACCATCGCGGCGGAACACCGCACGCAGGTTCTCGAAACCCAGCGTGTCCGACGCCAGCAAGGACTCGGGTATGGTGCCGCGCTCGTCATCGAAACCGTGGAGTTCGACGCCCAGGCGCAGGTTATGCACGTTCTGCATCTGGCTGGGGGTTTGGCCACGCGAACGCGCCAGATTGAACAAGGCTTGCGCGGTCACTTCCACCGCACGGTTGTAGAGGCGCAGCACGCGCTCCTGGCGTACTTCGAACACGCGTTGCTCGGGCGTGCGCTGGGTCATGAACAAGTAGGCGTAGGCCCAGCGGGCTACGTCGATGGCTTCATGCGCGGCAATTTCAGGCGCAGCCTGCATGGCGTTGCGCTCACTGGCCGCCTGCATGCGCAGCGTACGTACTTCCGCCATCGTCGCCAGGCAGGCTTCCTCCGGCACCGCTTCACGCAGGACGGCCGCGCAGGGTTCGGGTTCACGCTGGCAGTTGTCCACCAACAGCCCGGCGATGGCCAGGTTCGCGCTGGCGTCGGCGCTGAGGCGACCGGTGCTGAGCACGTCCGCGCGACGGGCGAAGTCGGCCTCGGTCGCGCCTTTTTCCTTGACCGATACCACCGCACAGCCATTGAGCAGTGCCAGGCACAGCAACGCGAACATGCGCAGCAACGGCGTTACGGAAAGCGCTTTGCTGCCGATCATTGGAAACCCGGTGCGTGGAAACATGCCTAGAGTACCGGGCCGTCTCACATAAACGAAAGGCCCGCGCGTGGCGGGCCTTTCGGTATTGCTTGGCGTGCAGTGCTGTGTGGATCCGTGCAAAGCCCACCATCCGGGTAACTACGCAGTCTCCTGTGCCTCATCGCCACGTTCGCCAAACAGATCTATGTAGGCCTGGTAGCGAAACAACCGGTTACGTCGGTAGCCAGTGGCTTCCACCAGCACGCCCAGCTCCACCAAGCGCGAGACCAGCACATTGGCGGCCGTGTAAGAAGTGCCGGTCAATGTCTCCACATCGGCCACCGATACAATGGGGCGTTGATACAAGTGCTCAAGAACCTTGTGACCATTGCCGGCAGCACGGCCCAGGCCCGTCGTCACTCGCGCACGATGATCCTCACGCAACGCCAGGATGCGTCGCGCGGTTTCGGTCGCCTCGCGGCTGACACTGGCTACGCCGCGCAGGAAAAATGCCAACCAACCCTCCCAGTCGCCCCGGTCGCGTACCGCCTGCAGCCGCTCGTAGTACTCGGCACGATGCTGTTTGAAAAAGTGGGACAGGTACAATACCGGCTTCACCAGAATGTCGCGCTGGCATAGTAGGAATGTAATCAGCAGCCGACCCACGCGGCCATTGCCATCGAGGAAGGGGTGGATAGTCTCGAACTGTGCATGCGCCAGACCTATCTGGACCAACTGCGGCAACTCGCTTTCGGCGTGGAGGAAATTCTCCAGCGCACCCAGTGCAACGGGTACCTCATGCGGAGGCGGCGGTACGAAGATCGCTTCGTTCAAAGTGCAGCCCGCCGGACCGATCCAGTTCTGAGAACGACGTAGTTCCCCGGGTGTCAGCCGCATGCCGCGCACACCCTGCAAGAGACGCTCATGGATTTCGCGGATCAGGCGTACCGACACCGGCAGTTCCTGCAGCCGTGATATGCCGTAGTTCATTGCGTTGACGTAATTGACCACTTCGTCCACATCACGTGGCCTATCCGGTGCCAGGATCTGTGCCTCGGCAGCCAGCAGATCCTGCAGAGAGCTCTGCGTGCCTTCGATTTGGCTGGACAGCACTGCCTCCTTGCGCACATACATGAAGACGAACAGATCCGGGTTGGGCAAGGTCTGGATGGAACCATCAAGGCGGCCCAAGGCACGGTCTGCATGCGACAGCAAGGTCTGCAGTTCGCCTATCAAGTGCGGGAGTGGCTGCGGGGGGAGCGATGCAGGAACAAAGGCGCGGTAGCCGGTGGGCTGTGAGATATATCGCCCCGCACGATGCCGCATGACATTGCTCGCCCCCAGCGGATCTTGCGCATTCATATGAGCTTGCCTTGCATATGGGCAGGATTTCGTTCTGTATTAAAGGCTGTCTGCAATATAGAGTTATTTTTGTGCTGTATGCAAGGCAGCCTGCGACTTAAGCCCATCTTGGGCAGGCACCATAGTTTTTCGCCAAACCTTTAGGAATCAGAGGCTTGGGTCAACCGAAACACCAAGAAAAACCCCGCCTCGCGGCGGGGTTTTTCATATTGCATGTAACGGGCCTGGCCGGATCAGAAATCCATGCCGCCCATGCCACCCATGCCGCCGCCCATGCCGCCGCCGGCAGCCGGCTCATCCTTCTTCGGCGCTTCAGCCACCATCGCTTCGGTGGTGATCATCAGGCCGGCGATGGACGCTGCATTCTGCAGGGCCGAACGCGTGACCTTGGTCGGGTCCAGGATGCCGAACGCGATCATGTCGCCGTATTCACCGGTCGCGGCGTTGTAGCCGTAGTTGCCGGTGCCGGACGCGACCTGGTTCAACACCACCGACGGCTCTTCGCCGCAGTTGGTCACGATCTCGCGCAGCGGCGCTTCCATCGCACGCTTGGCGATGTTGATGCCGTGGTTCTGGTCTTCGTTGATGCCCTTCAGGTCACCGATGGCCTGCAACGCACGGATCAGCGCAACGCCGCCGCCCGGTACCACGCCTTCTTCCACTGCGGCGCGCGTGGCGTGCAGGGCGTCTTCGACGCGTGCCTTCTTTTCCTTCATCTCGATCTCGGTCGATGCACCGACCTTGATCACGGCCACGCCGCCGGCCAGCTTGGCCACGCGTTCCTGCAGCTTCTCGCGGTCGTAGTCCGAAGAGGTGTCTTCGATCTGCGCCTTGATCTGCTTGATGCGTGCTTCGATGGCACCCGTGTCGCCGGCACCGTCGATGATGGTGGTGTTTTCCTTGGTGACCTGGATCTTCTTGGCGCGGCCCAGGTCCTTCAGGGTGGCCTTCTCAAGCGACAGGCCGACTTCCTCGGAAATCACGGTGCCGCCGGTCAGGGTGGCCATGTCTTCCAGCATCGCCTTGCGACGGTCACCGAAGCCCGGCGCCTTCACCGCGACGACCTTGACGATGCCGCGGATGGTGTTGACCACCAGGGTCGCCAGGGCTTCGCCCTCGACTTCCTCGGCGACGATCAGCAGCGGCTTGCCGGCCTTGGCCACGCCCTCGAGGACGGGCAGCAGGTCGCGCACGTTGGAGATCTTCTTGTCGTGCAGCAGGATGAACGGGTCATCCAGCTCGGCCGACATCGACTGCTGGTTGTTGACGAAGTACGGCGACAGGTAGCCGCGGTCGAACTGCATGCCTTCGACGACGTCGAGTTCGTTGTCCAGGCCCGAGCCTTCTTCAACGGTGATCACGCCTTCCTTGCCAACCTTCTTCATCGCGTCGGCGATGATGTTGCCGATCGACTCGTCGCTGTTGGCCGAAATCGTACCGACCTGGGCGATGGCCTTGTCGTCGGCGGTGGGCTTGCTGATTTTCTTCAGCTCGGCCACGGCGGCGATGACGGCCTTGTCGATGCCGCGCTTCAGGTCCATCGGGTTCATGCCGGCAGCGACGGCCTTGGAACCTTCGCGGATCAGCGCCTGCGCCAGCACGGTGGCGGTGGTGGTGCCGTCGCCGGCGTTGTCGGAGGTCTTGGAAGCGACTTCCTTCACCATCTGCGCGCCCATGTTCTCGAACTTGTCAGCCAGTTCGATTTCCTTGGCGACGGACACGCCGTCCTTGGTGATGGTGGGGGCGCCGTAGCTCTTCTCGAGCACGACATTGCGACCCTTCGGGCCGAGCGTTGCCTTGACGGCATTGGCGAGGATGTTGACGCCGCGCACCATGCGCGAACGAGCGTCTTCACCGAAACGGATTTCTTTGGCGGACATGAGTGGAACTCCAGAAAATGGTTGGGTAACGGGTCTTTAGGTTTCTGTAGGTCCGAGCTTGCTCGGATGCCTTTCGCGTGGAGCCGAAAGCAGCCGAGCAAGCTCGGCTCTACAAATCAAAATGGATCAGCCGAGGATGGCGAAGATGTCGTCTTCCTTCACCACCAGGTAGTCGGTGCCGTCCAGCTTCACTTCCGTGCCGCTGTACTTGCCGAACAGGACCTGGTCGCCGACCTTCACCTTGGGCGCGCGGACGGTGCCGTTGTCCAGGGCCTTGCCGTCGCCGACGGCGATCACGTTGCCCTTGATGGGCTTCTCGGTGGCGGAGTCCGGAATGACGATGCCGCCAGCGGACAACTTCTCTTCTTCGACGCGCTTGATGACGACGCGGTCGTACAACGGCTTGATATTGCTCATTTCAATCCTCTTAAGTGATTGATTAAACAGGGAAAGGGGCGGCGATGTTAGCACTCGTACCGGGTGAGTGCCAGCATTGCAGGTATAAAAACCCGGCCGAGCCGGGAGTGCTGGATACATGGGGCGGTGCTTTCGTCCTTTCAAGGGCAAAGCCACAGCTGATGACTCCTGACGTAGGTCCGAGCTTGCCCGGATGCCCTTGCCCTCATAGGTCCGAGCTTGCTCGGATGCATTTCGCGAAGATCAAGGGCATCCGAGCAAGCTCGGACCTACAGACAACAGGGCATCGTGCACCGCAGGCAGGGCCCGCTCCTACATGTCCGTGCGCAGCGGTTACCCTTGTCGGCCGTCCGGCCCACCTCAAGATCGACCCGATGACCCTGTTGCAACGCCTGCTGGCCCTGCTCGTCCTTGCCTTTGCCGTCGCACCCGCCTGGGCGGTCAGCGAGGACGACCTGCTGCCGGTGGACGAAGCCTTCGTGCTCAGCGCCAGCGCGCCCAGCCGCGACCGCATCGAGCTGCAATGGAAGATCCACGACGGCTATTACCTGTACCGGCACCGTACCAGCGTGGAGGCCACGGGCGGCTTCGAAGGCGGCGTGCTGAAGATGCCCAAGGGCAAGGCCTACACCGACGAGTTCTTCGGCGACGTCGAAACCTACCGCGGCACCCTGGCCGCCGCCTTTGAAGGCGCGGCCGCCGCGGGTGCCGACAGCGTCACCCTGAAGGTGAAGTACCAGGGCTGTGCCGATGCCGGCATCTGCTACCCGCCCCAGACTCGCACCCTGACCGTGCCCTTGCCTCCGGCTGGCAATGGCACTGGCTTGGGAATTGTCGGCGCAGCGCGCGGCACAGGGCTGCCTTTGCTGGGAGCCCCGGCCGCCGCGACCACTGGCGTGGATGCACTACCACTTCCGCAGGAACAGGCCTTCGCCTTCGAAGCCATTGCCTACGACGGCAACCAGTTGCTCCTGCGGTTCACACCGACGCCCGGGTATTACCTCTACCGCGACCGCACCACGATGAGCCTTGAGGGCGCGAAAGGCATTCGCCTGGGGCAGCCGAACTGGCCGAAAGGCGTTTCGCACCGCGACGAACACTTCGGCGACGTGGTCGTGTATTTCGACCAGGCCGAAGTTGCGGTACCGCTGCTGCGCACGCACGGTGATGCCGCCAACGCCACGCTCAAGGTGACCTTCCAGGGCTGCCAGAACGACGGTATCTGCTATCCGCCGATGACGCGTGCGGTGGCGGTGGCGATTCCTAAAGGCGCGGTGACTCCGGCGGAAGATTTGGCCGAAGCAGCAACCCCCACGCTTATCCCGGCCCTGCCCGGTGCGACCGTACCCACGACCGCCGCAGCCAGCACGACGCCAGCGCAAGAAGTCCCCCGCACCACCCCGCCCGCCGACATACTCGAAAAAGCCGCAAACCCCACCAACAACCAACAACCAAGAACCACCAACCTGTTCCTCGCCCTGCTGCTCGCCTTCGGCGGTGGCCTCATCCTCAACCTGATGCCCTGCGTGCTGCCGGTGTTGTCGCTGAAGGCACTGTCGCTTGCGGACAGCGGACGCAGCGGTGGCCACGCCCGCACCAGCGCGCTCTGGTACACGGCGGGCGTGCTGTTGAGCTTCATGGCCGTCGGCGCGATTGCGCTGGCGCTGCGCGCGGCGGGACAGGCGATGGGCTGGGGTTTCCAGCTGCAGCAGCCGCTGGTGATCGGGGCGCTCGTCTACGTGATGTTCGCGGTCGGCTTGAGTTTGTCGGGCGTGTTTGCGCTGGGGCACCGTTTCGCCGGCGCTGGTCATGAATTGACTGCACGCAGCGGTCCGGCCGGGGATTTCTTCACCGGCGTGCTGGCGGTGGTCATCGCCAGCCCCTGTACCGCGCCGTTCATGGGTGCGGCATTGGCGTTCGCCTTTACTACGTCCACGCCGGTGGCGATGCTGGTGTTCGCCTTCCTTGGATTGGGATTGGCGTTGCCGTTCCTGCTGATCGGTTTCATTCCGGCACTGGCGCAGCGCTTGCCCAAGCCGGGCGCATGGATGGAAACGCTGAAGCAGTTCCTCGCCTTCCCCATGTACCTGACCGCGGCGTGGCTGGTGTGGGTGCTGGGCAAGCAGCGCGGCGTGGATGCGATCGGATTGGTGATGGTGGGCCTGGTGCTGCTGGCGCTGGGGCTGTGGTGGTACCAACGCCTGCGTCTGCAGGTGGCACCGCTGCGTCGCACCTTGGCGATCGGCTTGCTGCTGGCGTCCTTGGTGCCGCTGGTGCTGGTGCATCGCCTGCCGCCTGCGGCAAACCATGCGACGACAGCTGAAGGCGTGGAGCCGTATTCGGCAGCGCGTTTGGCCGCGCTGCGTGGCGAAGGCCGCGTCGTGTTCGTGGACATGACCGCCGACTGGTGCGTGACCTGCAAGGCCAACGAGAAAGCCGTGCTCAGCCGCGATGCGTTCAAGGCGGCGATGCAGCAGGCCGATGCGGTGTTCATGCAGGGCGACTGGACCAACGTGGACCCGGCCATCACCGCCTTCCTGGAACAACACAACGCCGTGGGCGTGCCGCTGTACGTGGTGTTCCCCAATGACGGCGGCGAAGGCGAAGTGTTGCCGACTGTACTGACTCAGGACGTGGTGGCCGACGCGCTGGCCCGCGCCAAACGATGAAGGTGACCACCACACGCGTGCTGGTGGTAGCGGTCTGCGCCGGCGCCCTGGGGCTTTTGGCCAGCCTGTGGTTCGGCGGAAGCCCGCTCCTGCGCACGGAAGTCGGACAGCGTGGTTTGCAGTCCGTACTCGATGCGACCGCACCCGAGCCACCCCAAGGCGTGATCCCTGCCAAGCCCGGCGACGCCATGCCGCGCATTGAATTGCCGGATCTGGAGGGCCGCAAACAAATTCTGCCGGATGCCTTCGCCGGCCGCCCACTGCTGATCAATGTCTGGGCCAGCTGGTGCGGCCCCTGCATTGAGGAAATGCCGGAACTGGAGCGTTTCGCCGCATCGCAGGGAAGCTCCGGGGTTCAAGTCATCGGCCTGGCGCTGGATACGCCGGACGCGATCACCGATTTCCTGAAGCGGGTGCCGGTGAGCTATCCGATCCTGGTGGAAACCCCCGGCCCGGCCGACGCCAGCGTGTGGCTGGGCAACCGCAAGGGCGTGCTGCCGTATACGGTGCTGGTGGGCGCGGATGGAAAAATCGTTAAACAGAAAGTCGGCCCCTTCGAACACGGCGAGATCGAAGGCTGGGCCAAGCTGCCCTGAAGAAACCAATCGTTGTCGGACGAGGTGGTGTGGGAGCGGGGCGATGTGGGAGCGGCGTCCCGCCGCGAGCCCTTGACTCGCTCTTTGTAGGTCCGAGCTTGCTCGGATGCTCTGGATTCGAAGCGATAAAGCATCCGAGCAAGCTCGGACCTACAAATTTCTGGTTCTCCCGGTAGAACAGACTCCACACGTACAAGCTCGCGGCGGGACGCCGCTTCCATAAAAGCGGCACTGGCCGACAACCTGCAGATTCAAACAATCGCTTAAATCGCCTGTAACTTCTGCGAACTGGACAGCATTACCGTCATCACGCAGACTGCGCTCCTTCTGCTGGAGCGTTCGATGGCAAAGCTGCTGGTCCTGCACGGCCCCAACCTGAACCTGCTGGGTGCCCGCGAGCCCGAGGTCTACGGCCGCACCACCCTGGCCGAAATCGACGCCGGCCTGGCGGCGCAAGCCGCGGCGGCCGGCCACCAGGTCGAAGCCCTGCAATCCAACGCCGAACACGCCCTGGTCGATCGTATCCAGGCCGCCCGCGGCGACGGTACCGCCTTCATCCTGATCAATCCAGCCGCCTTCACCCACACCTCCGTGGCCCTGCGCGATGCGCTGGCCGCAGTGGCGATCCCGTTCATCGAAATCCACCTGTCCAACCCGCACACGCGCGAAGCCTTCCGCCACCACAGCTATTTCAGCGACCTGGCGGTCGGCGTGGCCTGCGGCTTCGGCGCCGACAGCTACCGCTACGCGATGGATGCCGCTCTCAAACGCCTTTCCACCTGACGTCTTCTTTTTCCCTACCTGCCACGCGCCGCCACCGGCGCGACCACCCAACCACAGAGGCCACCATGGACCTGCGCAAGATCAAGAAACTCATCGACCTGCTGGAAGAATCCAATCTCGCCGAAATCGAGATCAAGGAAGGCGAAGAAAGCGTGCGCCTGGCGCGCGTGCCCAAGGGCAATTACAGCGCCGCACCCGTATATGCGGCTGCACCGGCCGAAGCACGCCCCGCTGCCGCAGCACCTGCGTCGACGCCGGCGGAATCCGCTTCCAGCGGCAACGCCAAACCCGCCAACCCGCACCCGGAAGGCCACGTGATGCGCGCGCCGATGGTCGGAACGTTCTACACCTCGCCTTCGCCCGACAAGCCCGCCTTCGTCACCATCGGCCAGTCGGTGAAAGCTGGCGAAACGCTGGCGATCATCGAAGCGATGAAGATGTTCAACCCGATCGAAGCCGACGTATCCGGCACCGTGTTGGCCGTACTGACCGAAAGCGGATCGCCGGTTGAATTCGACCAGCCCCTGTTCGTAATCGGCTGAGGCGCGCGCCATGCTCGATAAAGTCGTCATCGCCAACCGCGGCGAAATCGCGCTGCGCATCCTGCGCGCCTGCCACACCATGGGCATTCGCACGGTCGCCGTGCATTCCACGGTCGACCGCAACCTGAAGCACGTGGCGATGGCCGATGAATCGGTGTGCATCGGCCCGGCCGCGTCCAAGGACAGTTACCTCAACGTGCCGGCGATCATCGCCGCCGCGGAAGTCACCGACGCGCAGGCGATCCACCCGGGTTACGGCTTCCTCAGCGAGAACGCCGACTTCGCCGAACGCGTGGAGCAATCCGGCTTCATCTTCATCGGCCCCAAGGCCGACACCATCCGCCTGATGGGCGACAAGGTGGAGGCGATCCGTGCCATGAAGGCGGCGGGCGTGCCCTGCGTGCCCGGCTCGGGCGGGCCGCTGGACGACGACATCGTCACCAACACCCGCATCGCGCGCGAGATCGGCTATCCAGTCATCATCAAGGCCGCGGGCGGCGGCGGCGGGCGCGGCATGCGCGTGGTGCACGCCGAGGGCACGCTGAGCAGCGCAATCAGCACGACCAAGGCCGAAGCGAAAGCCGCTTTCAGCAACGACCAGGTCTACATGGAGAAATTCCTGGAGAATCCGCGCCACGTGGAGATCCAGGTACTTGCCGATGGCCAGGGCGGCGCTATCCATCTCGGTGAACGCGACTGTTCGATGCAACGCCGCCACCAGAAAGTAGTGGAAGAAGCACCGGCACCCGGTATCACCGAGGAACAGCGCAACGAAATCGGCAAGGTCTGCGTGGAAGCGTGCATCCGCATCGGCTACCGCGGCGCGGGCACGTTCGAATTCCTCTACGAGGACGGCCGTTTCTACTTCATCGAAATGAACACCCGCATCCAGGTGGAGCATCCGGTCACCGAACGCATCACCGGCATCGACCTGGTCTGCGAGCAGTTGCGCATTGCCGCTGGACGCAAGCTGTCCATCAAGCAATCGGACATCGTGCTGCGCGGCCACGCCATCGAGTGCCGCATCAATGCGGAAGACCCGGATACGTTCGCGCCGAGTCCCGGCCTGATCTCCGGCTTCTATCCGCCGGGTGGCCCCGGCGTACGCGTGGACACGCACATCTACACCGGCTACCGCGTGCCGCCGAATTACGATTCGATGATCGGCAAGCTGATCGTGCACGGCCCGGATCGCGAAACGGCGATCGCACGCATGCGCGTGGCCCTGAGCGAGATGGTGGTGGACGGAATCAAGACCAACATCCCGCTTCAGCAGGACATCATGCGCGATCTGGGCTTCCAGGCCGGCGGCCAGAACATCCACTACCTCGAGAAGCGGCTGGCGGAGCGGAAGAACAAGTCGATTGCGCTGGTGTAATTACAATTGAATCCAAAGACACTTTATAGATAGCGCTACAACAAAGGATTGTGCATGAGTCGTTTCATTAGCTTCATAAGCAATAACGCTCTAACTTCGACACTCGTCGGCGCAGCAATTCTGGCTGGCACGAGCTGGGGCTTGCGAAAGCTTAAAGATCGACGCGATAGCGCGACTATCTATAGTTTTTTACAGAACTCCGAGAATGTTAGTGACCTAAATTTTCGAACTACCTCAGCGATATCCGCGAACACAAATTTATCCGAGGATCGTGTTGCTGCACTTTGTTCGCGGCATCCAAAGATTCGACGCAATGAGAAAGCACTACAGTCATGGACTCTAGGTGAGAGATAGTAAATTCATTCTCTATCGCAAAGACCAATTCCATTACATTCGATTTCAGAGCTGGTTAGGCCGTCAATCTAGCGGCAGCGCATTAGGAAAGAGTCCATGATTTCAAATCTGAGGAAATGGCTTATATACAAAAAAATTGACAGGCAGGGATCTATAGAAATAGCAAAAGAAGACCCGGAGCTGCACTCTTTCTTGCGAGAGATTCACAGGTACGCAATAAATTCATCGAAAAACTTGGTTCATGGTTATTACTCAGAGTTCTTGGACGTTACTCAAAAAATTCCCTTGACTGTAGACGCTGCGAAATTCGGAGTTTCAGCCCATAGAATTCTCATTTGTGTGTTTATGGAGGATTTATGGCATGTGCGAATAATTGAAAAAATCCCCGAGGCTTGGCGCAAAGACAAAGAGTTCATAACCATGCTTCGGGGCTCAGAATCTGGAGCCATGAAAGAATCTTTTATTGATCAGCTCTCTAACGTTTTCTACCTGCGCCTGGGCTACGTTTTTCGTCGCGGATTAAAAAGAGATCCTCAAGCAGGGTTTGATGGCCTTCCTGCCTTTAAACAACACATTCTTAAGGCGATCAAAGGAAGCCTTTCTGTTTTGGCGCCTGAGGCACATAGACTGAGAGGCATGAATAAATTTGAAGAACTAGACAGCCAGCCAGCGGAAAGCGAGCGCGCGAGCGATATTTCCTGGTTTTTGGTTAACGAGTTCGGCAAATGCAAAACCTATGTCGACTCCGAGAAAATAACTTTCTCGGGCAAAGTTGCAACAGCACCAGTCAAGTACCTTCTTGACCCCCCAGGCACTGATATGCGAAACAACAGGCCTGTAAAAGAAATGCATACGATCGAGCAATTTGATCTATCTAACAGAATGTTCCAGGTTCTTTCCGTTGAGTTTATCTATATGGACGATACCCGAAGCTCCATGAGAGCAGTCCCAAGTTGGGTAACCGCTACTGAGGGAAACTTGAAGACACTAAATTACGTTGCATCTCGTTTCACATAACGAATATTTATGCCCTACCTCGAACTCTCCCTCCGCTGCAGCGAATCCAACCAGCCGCGTTATGAAAACGCGCTGGAAGACGTGGGTGCATTGGCAGTCACCATGCTGGACGCCGATGCGGACACCAGCAACGAGCATGCGATCCTGGAACCGGGCGTCGGCGAGACACCGTTGTGGGATTCGCTGGTGCTGACCGCGCTGTTCCCGGCCGACACCGACGCGCTTGCCCTGCTGGCCGCGCTGGAGTCCTTCGACCCTGGACTGGACTGGTCCAACGCCAGCTTCCGCAGCGTGGAAGACCAGGATTGGGAACGCGCGTGGATGGACCAGTACGTGCCGCTGCGTTTTGGCGCGCGCACCTTCATCGTGCCGTGGAACCAGGAGCTGCCTGAAGACGCGGATCACGCCGATGCTGCCGTCGTGCGCCTGGACCCCGGACTCGCGTTTGGCTCGGGCACCCATCCCACTACCGCACTGTGCCTGTCCTGGCTGGATCGACTGGCCAGCGAAGGAACGCTGCGCGACGCCAGCGTGCTCGATTTCGGCTGCGGCTCCGGCATCCTCGCGCTCGCCGCGCTCAAACTGGGCGCCGCCAAGGCCGTGGGCGTGGACAACGACCCACAGGCGCTGATCGCCACCTTCGACAATGCCGAACGCAACGGCGTCAGCGATCGACTCGCCCTGTACCTTCCGCAGGACGAACTCGTGACCACCTATCCGGTCGTGGTCGCCAACATCCTCGCCTCGGCGCTCGACGCACTGGCCGACACCCTGGCCGCACGCGTCGCGCCCGGCGGACGCATCGCCTTGTCCGGCATCCTGCAAGGGCAGGAAGGCGAACTGCTGGTGCGCTACGCCGCATGGTTCGATCACCTGGTCGCCACCCAGGACGGCGACTGGATGCGCATCGACGGCGTGCGCCGCTAAATCGACGGCGCGCCCCACCACGACGAGTAGGAGCGGGCCCTGCCCGCGATGCTTTGTTTCTTTGTAGGTCCGAGCTTGCTCGGATGCTTTTCGTGAAGATCAAGAGCATCCGAGCAAGCTCGGACCTACAAAGGCAAGGCAAGCGCATCGCGGGCAGGGCCCGCTCCTACCCCGATTTTGAATCCCGTGCTTGAATAGCCGCATGTTCATGTCCTGCCCACATTGCCGCGAGCTGGTCGCCACCGATCGCGAGACGCGCCTGCCGCCACTCCTGTGTCCGCGCTGCGGCGGCGCGCTGCGCAATGACACCGGCGAGGACGTATCGACGTCCGAAAGCACGTCGCAGGCGGACGATTCGCCCGCGGGAACGCCCAGCATCGCCAGCTTCCTGCAGATGGGCAGGAGCGCCGAGGCCGAAGCCGATGCACCTGTAGAGGCAGAGGTCGCCGAGGTTCGAGCTGCAGCTGGAGTTGCGCAGGAGGCTGAGCCCGATTCCATGAGTGCAACTGAAGTGGAAATCGCCCCGGATGCATCTCGGAACACGGAAGACACGCCAGCCAATGCCATCAATGGCGAGGATGGCAACGGCGATCCTGTCGATGAGGGGGCTGAACCCGTTCTCGAAGAAATATCTCCGGAGACTCCCGTCGTCCCGGACGAGAATGCCGACGTCGACGTCGAAGTGTCCGAAAGACAAACATCCGCCGTGCTCGCGCCATCGACACCCGCGCCGCACGTGGTCGCCGCGCCCAGCTTCATTCGCCAACCCGCGCACTCCGCCACGAATCCACGCACCGCCAAGTGGCAATGGGCCTTGCTGGTGCTGCTGTCATTGCTGCTGGTGTTGCAGGTGCTGGTTGCAGACCGCGCACGCCTGGCCGCCGATGAAAACTGGCGCCCGATAATCACCCGACTCTGCGACGCGCTGGGATGCGACGTGCCGGCTTGGCACCAACCCGGTGCATTCGCCATGCTCAGCCGCGACGTGCGCCCGATCATCGGCACGCCCGGCGGCCTGCACGTGCAGGCCACCTTTCGCAACGACGCCGCCTGGGCCCAGGACTGGCCGTTGCTGCAACTGTCGCTGTCAGACGCAGACGGACGCGTAGTCGGTACGCGCGCCTTTACTCCCAAGGAATACCTGGGCAAGTCCGCGACGCAGGCGGGACTGGCGCCCGGCCAGAGCGCCAGCATTGCCTTGCAGTTGCATGAACCCAACCCCGGCGTGGTCGCGTTTTCGTTCGACTTCCGCTGACCTGCGCAAAAAATGCAAACAAAGGGATGCGCGCGCGCGGATCACGCGCTAGACTCGCTCCCCCGTCGAATTCGTCAATGACCGCGACGGAACATCACGCCAGGTTCCACCAGGGGATTTCGTTTAGTGAATGCCGCCGCTCGCCACGACACCAGTCGCGGCACTCCAAAACCGCCGTTGCGCGACCACGTGGCCCAGTCCGTGCGTCGTTACCTGCGTGACCTGGACGGCAGCGACGCCGACGACGTGTACGAGATCGTCCTGCGTGAGATGGAAATCCCGCTGTTCGTGGAAGTGCTGAACCACTGCGAAGGCAACCAGAGCCGCGCGGCAGCCCTGCTGGGCATCCACCGCGCCACCCTGCGCAAGAAATTGAAGGACTACGGGCTGTCCTGAGTTCGCATCGCGAACACGGCAGTCCTGCGCACGTTGGTGCTGCGCTGCGGAAGTTATAATTCGCACCACCTTCCCCGCGCTGCCTTCCCATGACGCCTGCTTCCCAGCCAGCTGCCCTGCCTGGCACCCCCGTGACGATTCGCCGGGCATTGCTCTCCGTTTCCGACAAGACCGGACTGGTCGCACTGGCTACTGCGCTGGCGGCCCGCCAGGTCGAACTGCTGTCCACGGGCGGCACGGCGAAGGCATTGCGTGACGCAGGCCTGGCCGTTCGCGACGTCTCGGACGTCACCGGCTTCCCGGAAATGATGGACGGCCGGGTCAAGACCCTGCATCCGCTGGTGCACGGCGGCCTGCTGGGTCGTGCCGGCACCGACGAGGCAATCATGGCTGAGCACGGCATCGCCGCGATCGACCTGCTGGTGTTGAACCTCTACCCCTTCGAACAGGTTGCGGCCAAGGCCGGCAGCACGATGGAAGACATCGTCGAGAACATCGACATCGGTGGCCCCGCGATGCTGCGTTCGGCCGCGAAGAACTTCGCGCGCGTTGCCGTGGCGACCGATCCCGCGCAATACGCCGGCATCGTGCAGGAACTGGACGCGAACGACGGCGCACTTTCCGGACAGACACGCTTCGCACTCTCCGTCGCTGCCTTCAACCGCGTGGCGCAGTACGACGCGGCGATCAGCAATTTCCTGTCGTCGATCACCGACGCATCCGGCGAGGTTCCGGCACGTGACGTGTTCTCGGCCCAGGCCAACGGCAGCTTCGTCAAGGTCATGGACCTGCGCTACGGCGAAAATCCGCACCAGCAGGCGGCGTTCTACCGCGACCTGTATCCGGCCCCGGGCTCCCTGGCGACGTTCACGCAGCTGCAGGGCAAGGAACTGAGCTACAACAACATCGCCGACAGCGATGCGGCGTGGGAATGCGTGCGCCAGTTCGACGCGCCAGCCTGCGTGATCGTAAAGCACGCGAACCCCTGCGGCGTGGCCGTCGGTGTTGCCTGCGGCGACGCGTACGAACTGGCTTATGCCACCGACCCGACCAGCGCCTTCGGCGGCATCATCGCCTTCAACCGCACGCTGGATGCGGCGACGGCCAAGGCCATCCTGGATCGACAGTTCGTCGAGGTGCTGATCGCGCCGGACTACGAGCAGGGCGCGCTGGACTACGCGACGAAGAAAGCCAACGTACGCGTGCTGCGCATTCCGCTCGCGGCGGCCTCGACCGGATTCATCGACACCAAGCGCATCGGCTCCGGACTGCTGATGCAGACGGTCGACGATCGCATCGTGACGCGCGACGACCTCAAGGTAGTGACCAAGCTGGCGCCGACCGAGGCCCAGTTCGCCGACCTGCTGTTTGCTTGGAAGGTGGCGAAGTACGTGAAGTCCAACGCCATCGTCTATGCGAAGGACAACCGCACCATCGGCGTCGGCGCCGGGCAGATGAGCCGCGTGTACTCGGCGCGCATCGCCGGCATCAAGGCGGCAGATGCGCACCTGGTGGTGCCCGGCTCGGTGATGGCCAGCGATGCGTTCTTCCCATTCCGCGACGGCATCGATGCCGCGGCGGAAGCCGGCATCAAGGCGGTGATCCAGCCGGGCGGCTCGATGCGCGACAATGAAGTCATTGCCGCGGCGGATGAGCATGGGCTGGCGATGGTGTTTACTGGCGTGCGACATTTCAGGCATTGATACGCGCCGGATGACGCCCCGATGATGCTCACCTTGCTCTTCCTCGCCGGGCTTGCCCTGTTGCTGCTGGGCGCGGAACTGCTGGTGCGCGGCGCCTCGCGGCTGGCGCTCGCCCTGGGCCTTGCACCGGTGATCGTCGGCCTGACCGTCGTCTCCATTGGCACCAGCGCGCCGGAAATGGCCATCAGCATCGGCGGAGCGCTCTCGGGCACGCCTGACCTTGCACTGGGCAACATCGTCGGCAGCAATATAGCCAACGTGCTGCTCATCCTTGGACTGGTTGCCCTGGTCGCGCCGCTCGTGGTGCATCGGCAGCTGGTGTGGCTGGATGTACCCATCATGATCGCCGCCTCGATCCTGTGCTTCGGCATGGCTTTCGACGGCCACATCGCGCGCGGGGAAGGCGGCGTGCTGGTCGTTTGTGCGATCGCCTACATCGTGTTCCTGATTGTCCTTGCACGTCGCCATCCCGAGCAGGTGCCGGACGATCCCGCGCTTGACGCTGAGGCGACAGCGCCGAAGCCAGGTGTTCCCAGGCAGCTGTTGTTGATGGCGGGTGGCCTGGCGATGCTGGTAGCCGGCGCGCAACTATTGGTGAAGGCCGCGACCGGAATGGCGGTCGCCTTCGGCCTGAGCGAACTCGTGATCGGCCTGACCGTGGTCGCAGTCGGCACGTCACTGCCGGAGATCGCCACGTCGGTCCTTTCCGCGATACGTGGCCAGCGCGACCTTGCGGTGGGCAACATCGTCGGCAGCAACATCTTCAACTTGCTGCTGGTGCTGGGCGCGACCGCGATGGTCGCCAACGACGGCGTGCCGGTCAGCGCCTCGGCCTTGCGTTTCGACCTGCCGGTGATGACGGCGGTGGCCGTCGCCTGCCTTCCAATTTTCTTCACCGGGCACCGCATCGCACGCTGGGAAGGCGCCCTGTTCCTTGGCTACTACATCGCGTATACGTCCTACCTGCTGATGGCGGCTTCACGGCATGAGGGACTGGAGGATTTCCGATTCGCCATGCTGTTCGTGGCAATGCCGTTGACCGTGATAACACTGTTTGTGGTGGTTTTCCGCAATATCAAGTCACGCCGCGCCGTTTCCAACTCCCAAGGGCCAGAAGCATGAAAATCCTCGTCATCGGTTCCGGTGGTCGCGAACACGCCCTCGCCTGGAAGCTCGCGCAATCCGAACGCGTCAGCGAAGTCATAGTCGCGCCCGGCAACGCTGGCACTGCAACCGAAGCCAAGTGCCGCAATGCCAACGTAGCCGTCAACAATATCGACGGACTGCTGGCGCTGGCGCGCAATGCAAAGGTCGATGTCACAGTGGTTGGCCCGGAGATACCACTGGTCGCAGGCGTGGTGGATCGCTTCCGCGAAGCAGGCCTGCGCATTTTTGGCCCGACTGCAGCGGCGGCTCAACTGGAAGGCAGCAAGGCCTACGCCAAGGATTTCCTGGCGCGGCATGGCATTCCAACGGCGTTCTATTCCGTATTCACCGAAGTCAGACCCGCGCTGGCCTATGTCCGCGAGAAAGGTGCGCCCATCGTGGTCAAGGCGGATGGCCTGGCCGCCGGCAAGGGCGTGATCGTGGCGATGACCCTGCAGGAAGCCGAGGACGCGGTGACAGACATGCTGTCCGGCAATGCGTTCGGCGATGCCGGCGCGCGCGTGGTGATCGAGGAATTCCTTGACGGCGAGGAAGCCAGCTTCATCAGCATGGTCGACGGCAAGACCGCGCTACCGATGGCCACGTCGCAGGACCACAAGCGCGTGGGTGATGGCGACACCGGCCCCAACACCGGCGGCATGGGCGCTTATTCGCCCGCGCCGGTGGTGACGCCGGACGTGCATGCACGCGTCATGCGCGAGGTGGTCAACCCGACCGTGCAGGGCATGATCGCCGACGGCATTCCCTTTACCGGGTTCCTGTATGCCGGGCTGATGATCGACGCGAACGGCGCGCCCAAAGTGATCGAATTCAACGTCCGCTTCGGCGATCCGGAAACGCAACCGGTGATGATGCGGCTGCAATCGGACTTGCTCGACCTGGTGGAGGCAGCCATCGACCAGCGCCTGCACGAAACCGAAGCGCGCTGGGATCCGCGCCCTTCACTGGGCGTGGTGATGGCGGCGGAGCACTACCCGGATACACCGCGCCTCGGTGACATCATCAACAGCTGGGACGTGCCCGATATCGAGGACACCAAGGTCTTCCATGCAGGTACCAGGGTCGAAGGCGAGCACGTGGTGACGTCGGGCGGGCGCGTTCTGTGTGTCTGCGCGCTGGGCGACAGCGTGGCCGATGCACAGCGCAAGGCCTATGCAGAGGTGTCTGGCATTTCGTGGAATGGCGAATTCCACCGCCACGACATCGGCTGGCGCGCGATAGAGCGCGAACAAGCCTGAGCCTTGTAGGTCCGAGCTTGCTCGGATGCCTTTGATCCAGCCCTTATAGATCCGAGCTTGCTCGGATGCTCTTGCGTCCAGCGCGAAAAAAGCAGCCGAGCAAGCTCGGCTCTACAAAACCAAGGGTGCCCTGCTACAAAACCTGACCATGCGTCTGCTAGTCTCCGCCGCATCCAAGGAGCGTGCATGTCCAGCCACAGCCAGTTCGCATTACTGAAACAGCGGCGGTTCCTGCCGTTCTTCCTGGTCCAGGCGCTGGGCGCCTTCAACGACAACGTGTATCGGCAGGCCATCATCGGCTTGCTGGGTTTCATGGCCGTCAGCGCAGATGAAAAAGCGCTGTATGCACAGCTCGCGCCGGCCATCTTCATCCTGCCCTACTTCCTGTTTTCGTCGATAGCCGGCCAGTTCGCCGAGAAGCTGGAGAAGTCACGGCTGATCCGCATCACCACCGCGATGGAAATCGTCATCATGACGTTGGCGGCGGCGGGATTCCTCACCCAGAACATGACCGTGCTGCTGGTGGCGCTGTTCTGCACCGGCGTGCAATCCACGCTGTTCGGGCCGGTGAAGTATTCGATCATGCCCTCGGTGCTGAAGCCGGAAGAACTGACCGGCGGCAACGGGCTGGTCGAGATGGGCACCTCGATGTCGATCCTGGTCGGCATGGTCTTCGGCGGCCTGATCTTCACCCTGGCCGGCGCGCACGGGCCGGTGGTGGCCGCCATCACGATCATCGTGCTGGCGATCACCGGCAACCTGCTGTCGCGCATGATCCCGCGCGTGGAGGCCGGCGCGCCCGACCTGAAGATCAACTGGAATCCGATTCCGGAATCCATCGCCATCTGGCGCTTGACGCGCAAGCAGCTGGCGGTGCGCAACGCCGTGCTGGGCGTGTCGTGGTTCTGGTTTTTCGGCACCGTACTCACGTCGCAGCTGCCCGCCTATGCCGAACTGCACCTGGGCGCATTGCCGCGTGACACGACCATCTATATTTTCGGACTGGCGCTGTTTTCCATCGGCACCGGCGTGGGTTCGCTGCTGTGCGAAAAACTGTCGGGGCGCACGGTGGAGATCGGGCTGGTGCCCTTGGGCGCCTTCGGCATGAGCGCCTTCCTGCTGGACCTGTATTTCGCACGCAGCGGGCTTCCGCCAATAAGTGGACTGACGGTGGGCAGCTTTGTATCCGCGCCCGGTAGCACGCGCATCATCATCGACCTGGTGGGCATCGGCCTGTTTGCCGGTTTCTTCGTGGTGCCGCTGTTCGCGCTGATCCAGAGCCGCACGCCACGCGAGGAAATGTCGCGTGTCATCGCCGGCATGAATATCCAGAATGCACTGTTCATCGTGGCCGCGGCGGGCACCGGACTGTTCCTGCAGCGCGTGCTGGGCTGGAGCATTCCGCAGGTGCTGCTGGCGCTGGCCATCGGCAACCTGCTGGTGGCGATCTACATCTTCACCATCGTCCCCGAATTCCTGATGCGCTTCCTCAGCTGGGTGCTGGTGCGCACGCTGTACCGGCTGCGCCTGCACGGCATCGAGGACAACGTGCCCGATGAAGGCCCTGCCCTGCTGGTGTGCAACCACGTCAGCTACATGGACGCGCTGATCCTGTCGGCCTGCGTGCCGCGGCCGGTGCGCTTCGTGATGTATTACAAGATCTTCAACATCCCGGTGATGAGCTGGATTTTCCGCACCGCCAAGGCTATTCCGATTGCAGGCGCAAGGGAGAATCCGGAGATCATGCGGCGCGCGTTCGAGGAGATCGATGCAGCGCTGGCCGACGGGCAGATCGTGGGCATCTTCCCCGAAGGTGCGCTGACCAAAGACGGTGAGATCGCGGCATTCAAATCCGGTGTGGAGAAGGTGCTGGAGGCACGTCCCGTGCCCGTGGTGCCGATGGCGCTCAAGGGCATGTGGACCAGCATGTGGAGCCACCGCGACGGACGCATGCGCCGCATGCGCCTGCCGCGGCGGTTGCGCGCGCATGTGGAAGTACTGGCCGCCAAGCCGGTGGATGGCAGCACCGCGACGGCGGAAGCTCTGGAAGCGCAGGTGCGTGCCTTGCGTGGCGACAACGCCTGATCGCAGGGATTGGCAAGTTCCACCGGCTCGCAGTCTCGGGTAGTCTGGCGATGGGGAAACACATCGTTCTTCTGAAAACCACCGCTTGCATGGGCAAGCCGTCGTACTACCTTGGGGTCATCGCATGAGCACTCTGCCTCCGCCGGTCGGAAGCGCGCAGGAATTCGTTCCCAACCACTTGGTCTGGGCAATCCTGAGCACCCTGTTCTGCTGCCTGCCGCTGGGCATCGTGTCGATCGTCTATGCGGCCCAGGTGGATGGCAAGCGCGCGGCCGGTGACATCGCCGGCGCACGCGAGGCCGCCGGCAAGGCGAAATTCTGGGCGCTGCTGTCGGCGGCGCTGATGCTGATCCCGGCCTTCCTTTATCTGGTGTTCCTGCTGGTGCTCGGCGCCGTCGGAATGGTGGGCGGACTGGGCGGCGTGAATTAGACTGTAAGCGGCACCCCCGAACACACCGCCACCACCCCGACGGAGAATCCCGATGAGCTACGTACCTCCACCCGCCTCTGCTGCCCCGGGCAGCGTGCCCAACCACATGGCCTGGGCCATAATCGCCACCGTACTGGCCACCTGCCTTTGCTGCCCAGTTGGACTGATTGGCATCGTGGCTATCGTGTTCTCGTCCAAGGTCAACGGCTTGCTCAACCAGGGCGACATTGACGGTGCACGTCGTGCTTCGGCCCAGGCCAAGACCTGGTGCTGGGTTGCCACCGCGCTGGCCGGTATCGGTCTGCTCCTCAACATCTACGTGTTCTCCACCGGCGGCATGGAGCAGTACATGCAGTTGATGGAACAGGCTCAGCAGGCCACCTGATCTTCTGGACACATGCGCAATTCGCACAAGTTTGGATGGGGAGCGGCCGCAATTGCGGCCGCTTCCGGTTTCTGGCTATTGCGTCGTTTCGACCCGAATGCGGCCGATAGTCCATTCCCGCCATGCATGTTCAATGCATTGACCGGGCTGTACTGCCCTGGCTGCGGCGCAACGCGTGCGCTACATGCGCTGGCGCATTTCGATCTGCCGGGCGCCATGGCCATGAATCCCTTGCTGGTCATGTTGCTGCCGATAGTCGCGCTGCTGATCGCGGATTCCGGCGGCTGGCGACCGCGATGGCTGCAACCACTGATGCGCGTAGTCGGCGAACCGAAGTTCTGGCTGGTGCTGTTGCCGGGCTACTGGATCGCAAGGAACCTGCCGTGGTTCCCGTTTACGTTGCTTGCACCCGGCTGACGCTCTTGTAGGAGTGCCCCATGGGCGCGAGCTCTTGATTGTGTAGTGCGCGCGATGGGGAAGCTCGCGCCCATGGGGCGCTCTTACCAGGAAATTATCCTGCTCAGCTCACCCAGCCGCCGATCACGAACACGGCCAGCAACGCCAGCCACAGCAGCAGGATGCGCCACACCAGGCTCATCGCGTCGCGCAATTCCGGCAGTTCACGCATGGTCTGCACCATGCCTTCGTCCGCGTATTCCTCTGCTTCCTCGGCCAGCTCGCTTTTCACGCTGGCACGCGCCGCGGCGGCCAGGAAACCCGTATCCAGCTGCCATGTGTTGCCATGCGCTTCGCGCCACGCGTTGAACACCGGGTCGAAGTTGCCGACCAGCGCCATCGACAGCGTCATCAGCTGCGCCACCGGCCAATCCAGCAGCGCATGCAGCTGGCGCACGCCGGCCAGGGTTTCAGCAGGCAGGAAGCTGGCGAACTCGCCTTCGCCCGCCAGCGCGCTCAACCGGTACAGCAGCGCGCCGACCGGGCCCAGCAGCAGGAACCAGAACAGCACGCCGAACCAGCGCTGCAGCGCGCTGCGGAAAACCGCCTCGACCAACGCCGAACCCTCGCTGCTGGGCGTCGCACCCTGTGGCCACAGGTGGGCGATGGCGGCGCGGCGCGTCGGCAGATCGTGGGCGTCGATGATCGCTTCCACGTCGACATCCAGGTCACGCGGGCCCCAGGCATAGACCAGCACCACTACGCCGAACACCAGGCCCAGCAAACCCAGCAGCGGTGCGTGCAACAACCATTGCAGCAGCGCCACGCCGAGCAGCACCGGCAACAAGGCCAGCACGATGCCGTAGCGGCCATGCCAGAACGAGGCTTCGCCCGACTGCGCACCCAGCCAGCGCAACCAGCGCCCGAACCAGGTGAACTCGCGCGCCGACGTGACCAGCCCCGGTGCCACATGGCCCAGTACCAGCGCGACGACGACAGCAAGCAGGGTGATCGACATGGGTGTCCCTCCGTGGCCGATTCTAGCGTGGCTTCATGGCCATGGACCGGCGCGCGCGGTAATTGCGACTCATGGTCCGCGATCCGCGGTCATGCCCGCATACCAGTGTTCGATAAGCGAACGCGCGATGGAAATCCGTGGCGACAGCAGCATGCCTGCATCGCCGTCACTTTCCTTGCCGCTGCGTTGCCGCGCTGCGGCAATCTCGTCCACCGTACACCAGCGCGCGTCTTCCAGTTCACCGTCGACCTGCGGGGGGTCGGGTTCGGCATCGGCGATAAAGCCCAGCATCAGCGCGCCGGGGAAAGGCCACGGCTGCGCGCCTAGGTACCGGCAACTGCGCACTCGCACTCGGGTCTCTTCGAATACTTCGCGCACCACGGTCTGTTCCAGCGATTCGCCCGGCTCGACGAAACCGGCAACCACCGAATAGCGCCGCGGCGGCCACGATGCCTGTCGGCCCAGCAGCAAGCGCTCGCCATCGCTGACGGCGACGATGACCGCGGGATCCACGCGCGGATACTGGTCATTGCCACACTGCGTACAGTGGGCGACATAGCCGGCGCGCTGGAATTCGATGGCACCGCCGCAGGCACCACAAAACCGTGTGCGCGAACGCCAGTGCTGCATGGCCCGCGCAAACGCGAACGCGCCGGATTCCGCAGCCGGCCAGCTGGCAGCCGCGCGACGCAAGTCGATGCGTTGCGGCGCGCTGATCGGCAGCACCTGTGCATCAACAGCGAACCAGGCCACGTCGCCCAGCAATCCCAGGAACACCGCCGTACCCGGGCCACCACCCAACATGGCGCCGGTGACGGGCATCAACTTTCCGGTTTCATCGGCCAGTGCGCTGCCGTCGGTATCAAGCACGATCACGCGCGCCTGCGGCCACAGCCTGGACAGCGCGACGGGATCATCGCGCAGCGCATCGGCACGGCTCAGCGTTTCGCCGTTAAAGGCGAAGCCGGAGAGTTCGGCAGGAAATTTGAGTGGGCTCTGGGTCACGGCTGGATTACGTCGACGCGTGAAGCGTTGTCAGGATGGAGCGTCATTTTGACATCCGTGAGGCCGCGAGCATCGCACCCATGCGTTCGTGGATGAGGTTGACGGCTTTCAAGGGGCGCAGCATCACCTTGAACTCGATGATCTGGTTGGCGTCGTTCCACTTGATAAGGTCGACGCCGTTGACCAGCACGCCGTCGATTTCGGTCTCGAACTCCAGCATGGCGTCGGATGGCCCGAGGATTTCGCGCACGTAGCGGAAGCTGGGATTGAAGAAGACCCGGAACGCGGCCGAGAGATAGGCCTTCGCGATGGCCTTGCCGTGTTGCGGCGTGTGCACGACCGGGGAAACGAAGACCACGTCGTCTGCCAGGAGATCGTCCAGGCCTGATGGATCATTGGCTTCGACAAGGCCATGCCATGTCTGGATGACGGGCTGGTTCATTGGCTGGTGCTCCTTTGATGCGGCTGTAAGACAGACGCCAGTATTCAGCTAGCCAGCAGAACGGGCTTGGGTTGAATCAGTTATTAGTGGTCAGCACGAAGCTTGGCGCGCACATCACGCTCATAGTCGCCTACTACCTCGACAACACCAAAAACACCAGGCTCTAACATGTAAACGATAACCCGACTATCCACAGGCGCATACGCTAAGCCGCATGAAATACCGGATCGCACGATGGCGGGCATTGAGCCTTTCAGTTGATGAGTCACTGATACCGTGACCGATCTGCTTCTTTGGTACTCCTCACCTGGCGCGGACTCAGCAATCTTCTCGCTTATAACCTTTCCAATAGCTACCGATTGAGCGGACGCGGCTTCTTCGGGGCTCGGAAATAGGAACGAGCATGCCGCTGCTGGCGCAGCCAACATAGCTGCTGTAACAAATACCGAACTTTGTAAAAGCTGTTTCATGCCCACCAACAACTGATTGTGCGGCGACCAACACCCACTCACATACTGAAGCTACTACCACATCCACAAGTAGTCTTCGCATTCGGATTGCGGATCACGAACTGCGCGCCCTGCAGGCTTTCGCTGTAATCCACTTCCGAACCCATCAGGTACTGCAGGCTCAGCGGGTCGACCAGCAAGGTCACGTTGTCGGTGTTCACGGCGACGTCGTCTTCGGCACGGTTCTCGTCGAACTCGAAGCCGTACTGGAAACCGGAACAGCCGCCGCCCTGGATGTACACGCGCAAGGCGAGCGCGTCGTTGCCTTCTTCCTGGATCAGCTCGCGCACCTTGGCCGCGGCCGCCACGGTGAAGTTGAGCGGGCGATCCAGCGACTGGTAGTCGGGCGCAGGCGCGGAGCCGGGCAGGGAAATCAAGGTACTCATAGGTTCAAGGATGGGGCCGGAGGCAGTGGCGTTCAAGCGCCGTCGGCGGCTGGCGCCAGCACCGCATCGTTCCATGCGAAGGATTGCTCGACCACCGCACCGCGCTGCGGCACCAGGCGCACGATCACCCGCACCGGCTTGAAACCGGGCGGCAGCACCAGGTCGCCTTCGACCTGCTGGAAATACTTGAACGAATACGGCACGCCCGGCGCGTTGGCCTGGCGCAGGTCGTCCCAGGCAAGCGTCTGCAGCTTTCCATCGCGGGTGCCTTCCACCGACACCTTCAGTTGTCCTGCATTGACGGCGCCACGATTGAGGTTCTGGGTGAGGGTGGCGGTGAAATGCCAGGCCTGGTCGGTCTGCGGCTGCAGCTTTAGTTCGTGCACCGCCAGGCCGCGGCGCTGGGCGGTGGCGCCGACGAAGCGTTCGTAGAAAGCCACGTCGGCACGCAGGCCGGCGATTTCCTCGTCGCGCTCGGCCAGCGCGCTCTGCAGGTCCTTGTTGGCGTCGCGGCTGATCTGGTCCGAGCGCGACAGGGTCGCGTTGCGTTGTTCCAGCGTGTCGATCTGCTTCTGCTGTGCCTGCAACTGCGCAGGCGTGGGCTGATTGGCGTTGCGTCCGGCGATGGCCTGCCATGCACCCCACAAGCCGAATCCGAGGGCCAGTAACAACACGACCACCGCGATGATCAGCCCGCGACGCGCCATGGGCGTGAGGGGCGGCAGGTGATGGTGCGAGGACGGAGGCGAAGGTATTTGTGTCATGCCTCAGGATAACGCCTGCCGGCCCAGCTGCCTCTGAACACGCGGCCTCAGCCGTTGGCAGCCACCAGGGTGGCGACAGGCTGGCTGGCCGCTTCCGCGTCCACATGGATCAGCCGTCCGGTCAGGGTGGCGCCGGCGCGCATTTCCACCACTTTGTAGTGCACGTTGCCTAGCACGCGGGCGCGGGCCGCCAGTTCAACGCGTTCGCTGGCGTGCACGTCACCGTGCAATTCGCCGTTGATCACGACGATCGGCGCCTGCACTTCGCCTTCGATACGGCCCTGTTCGGCCAGGGTGAGGATGGCCTTGGCACCCTCCTCGGCAATGATCTTGCCGTGGATGCGGCCTTCCACGTACAGGCCACCACTGAACACCAGGTCGCCGTGGATGGTGACCTGTGGGCCGATCAGGGTGTCGATGGCCTGGCCGTCCAGGTGGGTGGGCTTGTGCTTGAACATGGGTGGCTCCGGGAAAGAAAACTAGGTTGTGGCGAAGGGATGCGGCGGCGGAACAGGAATGGCAGGCTCAAGATCGCGTGTTGGCGGTTTTCCAGTCGAAGGCCTGTTCCACGGCCATGTCTTCGCCCTGCAGCAGCACGCGAACGCGTTGCGGGGTGAAATCCTGCGGCAGCATCACCTGCCCTTCCAGTGCCTGGAAATAGCGGAACGAATAGGACTGCCCCGGCGCAGCGGGTTTCTGCTGCAACTCGCTCCAGTCCACGCTGGCCAGCTTGCCGTCGCGCACGCCTTCGATGACGAAGTGCATGCGGCCCTCGCTGATGGCGCCACGGTTGAGGTTCTGGGTCAGGACGATCTGGTAATGCCAGGCGTTGTCCGCGCCGGCCGCGAACTCGGAAGAAAACACGTTCAGGCCCTTGCCCTGCTGGGTGGGTCCGACCAGGCGCTCATAGAAAGCGATGTCGGCCCGCAGTGCGGCGATTTCCTCGTCGCGCTCGGCCAGCGTACCCTGCAGGTCGCCGTTGGCATCGCGGGTGATCTGGTCGGAACGGCTGAGCGTGGTTTCGCGCTGGCTTAGTGACTGCAGCCGGGACTGCTGCTGGGCGAGCTGGTGTTCGGCGCTGTGCATGCGCTCGGTGACACTGGCCAGGCTGGGCGCGGCGCGCAGGCTGGCCCATTGCCAGGCCAGGCCGATGCTCAATGTCCACAGAGCAACCACCGCCAGCACCCAAGGCCAGCGGCGCGTGGTGCGTCGTTGCACGATCTGGTAACGGGATGGCGCTGGGGTCATGCAATGCTTCCGGGAACCAGGACAGGTCGCTTCCATGTGGCACGAACGCCGCCAGTCGAGGATCCGGCGGGCTGCAGCACTCAGCCAGCGGCCAGACAACCGTCCTATACTCGGCGCACGCGAACGGCCCCCTGCCGCCACCCGCGTTCCTACCCAGTTTAGGCGAATCACCCACATGTCCGAAGCGCATCTTTTCGTAATTGGGATCCTGTTGGCATGGATGGCCGGGATTCGCGTGTACCTGACCGTGTTCGGGTTGGGCGTGGCCGGCGCGCTGGGCTGGCTGGACCTGCCGCCTGCGCTGCAGGTCACCGAGTCCTGGTGGGTGCTGGGTACGTCGGGTGCCTTGGCCGTCACCGAATTTTTCGCCGACAAGATCCCGGGCGTGGATTCGGGCTGGGACCTGCTGCAGACACTGGCAAGGGTGCCGGCGGGCGCATTTCTGGCCGCCGCCACGCTGTCGCCGGACGGCCAACTCAATGGCATGGCGCTGGCCGCGGGCGGCACCATCGCGCTCACCAGCCACGTATTGAAGAGTGGTTCGCGCGCCTTGATGAATACCTCGCCGGAACCGGTGAGCAACTGGACCGCCTCGATCACCGAGGACGCACTGGTCGTCAGCGGCATGGCCCTGGCCTTCGCCCACCCCGTGCTTGCCCTGGTCGTGGTCGTCGGGGTCAGCGTGGGGGTAGCCCTGCTGGTATGGTGGACGTGGCGCAAGCTCTCCAGGGGCGTGCGCAGCCTGCTGCAACCGACAGACAAGACGCCACTACCCGGGGAATGACGCCGGTGTAACACCGCTTCCACAATGATGTGAACTTCGTCGCATAATGGGGGCCAAGCTTGGGGAAGCCTGATGTCCGCGATAGAACCAACTTCACGACCGCAGGACGAGCCTTCGCGCTCGCGCCTGCGTGCTGAAACCCCGCCGCAGACCTATTGGCGGCGGTGGGCCGAAGACGCGCCCGCGACAACCACTGGCACGCCTGCTGGAAACGCGGGCCCCATCGCCACTGCAGCCATGACTGCCATGCCCGAGCCTTCCGACGCACCCGCTTCTTCCGCAACCTCCGCCAGCGACGCGGACGATGCGCGCAAGCCGCACGACGATGAAGCCCCGTACCGCATCCTGATCGTCGAGGACGACCGCGGCCAGGCCCTGTTCGCCCAGAGCGTGCTGCACGGCGCCGGCATGCTGGCCGAAGTGGAGATGCTGCCGGACGGCGTGTTGGCGGCGATCACCCGGTTCAAGCCCGACCTGGTGCTGATGGACCTGCACATGCCCGGCCAGGACGGCATGACCCTGACCATGCAGATCCGCCAGCAGCGCGAATTCCTGCACCTGCCCATCGTGTTCCTGACCGGCGACCCGGATCCGGAACGCCAGTTCGAAGTGCTGGAAAGCGGCGCCGACGATTTCCTCACCAAGCCGATCCGTCCGCGCCACCTGATCGCCGCGGTCTCCAACCGCATCAAGCGCGCGCGCCAGCGTGCACCGGCCCTGGCTGCGCCCGTCAGCCATGCCGTCAATCCCGAAACCGGCCTGCCTACGCGCGCCCACGTGATGCAGCAGTTGGGTACTGCGCTGGAGGAACAGATTGCAGGCGGCCTGTTCTTCATCGAGATCGGCGGCACCCTGGGCCTGCGCGAACGCTATGGCTATGCCAGCTTCGAACAATTGATGAACGCAGCCGGCCAGCAGCTGGCACAAGCCGCCGCGCCGTACCCACTGGCGCGACTCAACGACAACAGTTTCCTGGCCCTGGCCAATGGCCTGCAGGCCGAAGCCATGGACGCCTTCGCCCAAGGCCTGCGCGATGGTCTTGGCCAGCATGCGTTCGCGGTGCGCGGTGATGAAACCCTGCACCTGCGTGGCTCGGTGGGCTATGCGTCGCTGCCTGATACGTTCTCCGACACCGGCAGCGCACTGGAAGCCACCGAGCGCGCCGCCCTGCAAGCGCGCCAGCAACCCGAAAACGTGGCCGCCTACGTCACCCCGGCCCAGCCCGAAGACGAAGCGCGCCTGTCCCTGGTCGACGCCGACCTGGAGCTGGCCTACCAACCCATCGTCGCGGTCGCCGGCAGCGACCTGCCGCAATACCAGGTGCTGCTGCGCATGCGCCAGGCCGACGGCACCCTGATCCCCGCGGCGCAGGCCGTGCCTGCCGCGGAGTTGGCCGGACGCATCGTCGAACTGGATCGCGAAGTGATGCAGCGCGTGCTGGATATCCTGGCCCAGCACCAGGCGGACGGGAAGGCGCTGCGCCTGTTCGTGTCGCAATCACCGCGTTCGCTCGCACGGGAATCCTTCGCCGAGTGGCTGTTGCAATCCATCGCCTCCGCCGGCATCGAAGGCACGTCGCTGATCATCGACCTGCGCCTGGATGATGCGCTGATCCATTCGGTGACCCTGCGCCAGTTCTGCAGCCGCCTGATGCCGGCCGGCGTGCAGTTCTGCCTCAGCCAGTTCGAACCCGGGCAGGAAGCCGAAGCGCTGCTGACCCAATTGCCGCTGGGCTACCTGCGCGTGTCCAGCCGCTATGCCAGCGCGCACAGCGACCCGGGCCTGCGCGACCAGTTGCGCGGCATGATCGACCTCGCCCATCGCCTGGGCCTGCAGGTCATTGGCCAGCAGATCGAAGACCCGCAAGCCGCAGCGGCCATGTGGATGGGGGGCGTGGATTTCATCCAGGGCAACCTGGTGCAAGGCGTCGGCAGCGAGCTTGGCTTCGATTTCCACAATGCGGTGCTGTAGTCGATGAATCGCCCCGGGCAATCGCCCGTAGCGCCCTGGCTGGCCCTGGTGGCGATCGTGCTGACCGTGGCAGCCCTGTTGCTGCCTGCCTGCGGCATTCCCGGCCCGTGGGTATGGGTGGCCATGGGCACCGCGACCGTCGCCGGGGCGATGACAGTCATCGCCGCCCTGCAACTGCGCACCTTGGCTACCCACAACGAAGGCACTGAAGCACGCGCGGCCATTGCCGAATCCGAACGCGAAGGCCTGAAGCGCGACCTGCAGCGCCATGACCGCCTTGAGCAGCAACTGCTGCAGGCCAAGCAGGCGGCGGAATCGGCGGTGCTGGCCAAGGGCGAATTCCTGGCCACCATGAGCCACGAAATCCGCACGCCGCTCAATGGCATCGTGCCGATGCTGGACCTGCTGTCGCGCGCCGCGCTGCCGCCGGACCAGCGCGACATGCTCAACACCGCCAGCGCGTCTTCGCAGCAATTGCTGCGCATCGTCGACGACATTCTGGATTACTCCAAGCTGGAGGCGAATCGCCTGGAGCTGGAGATCACCGGCTTCAACCTGCGCGAAGTGCTGGACGGCGTGATGCAGTTGATGCAGCGCCCGGCCGAGAACAAGAACCTGCGCCTGACCATGCAGCTGGATCCCAGCGTGCGCCTGCCCGTGCGCGGCGACCCGGTGCGCGTGCGCCAGGTGTTGAGCAACCTGATTGGCAACGCGGTGAAATTCACCGAACGCGGGGCGGTCACGGTGACCGTGCGCAAACTGGGCGAAACCGCGTCCCAGCACCTGCTGCGTTTCGAAGTGCGCGACACCGGCATTGGCATCGACGACGAAGCCCAGGCGCGCCTGTTCAATTCCTTCACCCAGGCCGATGCCTCCACCACGCGCCTCTACGGCGGCACCGGATTGGGGCTGGCCATCTGCAAGCGCATCGTCGACCTGATGGGCGGCCGCATTGGCGTGGTCTCCGCGCCGGGCCGCGGGGCGACGTTCTGGTTTGAAGTGCCGCTACTCAAGGTCGTCGGCGACCTGCGCACCCAGGATGCAGGCCAGGACATGGTGCGTGCCCTGCTGGTCAGCCCGGACATGCGCCTGCGCCAGCGCCTGGCCCTGCTGCTGCCAAGCTGGGGACTGCAGCTCACCACGGTGGAAACCACGCAGGAAGCGCTGGAACGCATGCGCACCGGCACCATGCCCGGCGGCGTGCACCACGCCATTGTCATTGGTGATTTGTCGAACATCCGTGCCAGCGCGCGCGCGCTGCACCGTGGCGTGACCCGCCGCGGTGCCGATGACGAATTGCGCATGGTGTGGCTGTATGGCGACGAGGAAATTCCGGACGAACTACGCGATGGCAGCATCCTCCTGCCACGCCAGTCGCACGGTGCCGACCTGCACGCGGCGCTGTCGTTCGCACCGCCGCTGCCCAAGGTGGAAACGCTGGCGTTCGAACACGCGCTGGACGTGGATCCACTTCCGCCGCTGATCGCCGTGGCGGCCGCGCCGACGCTGGTTCCGGTGTCCGCCATGCACGAAAGCGGACACGCTTCCCCCAGCACCCGCCTGCTGCTGGTCGAAGACAACCCGGTCAACCTGGCCGTGGGCGAAAAATTGCTGTCGGTGCTTGGCTATACCTGCGACATCGCCACCAACGGCCAGATCGCACTGGAGAAGATGGCGACTGGCATCTACGACCTGGTGCTGATGGACTGCCAGATGCCGGTGCTGGATGGCTACGCCGCCACCCGCGAGTGGCGCGACCGCGAAGTCCTGCAGCAAGCGCCGCTGCGCCTGCCCATCGTGGCCATGACTGCGAACGCGATGGCCGGCGATCGCCAGCGCTGCCTAGATGCCGGCATGGACGACTACCTGTCCAAGCCGGTGTCGCGTGAACAACTGGAAACCTGCTTGCAACGCTGGCTGCCGGGACGCGCCAGTTTCCGTGCGCGTGGCGTCACGGAGCAGCAACCCGAGACATCCCCTTCGCCACCGCAGGTGACTCCTTTGTCCTCCGTGCGCACTGCCACCACGACTGCAACGACTGCATTCCCGGTCCTGGACCACGGCATGCTGGACGAGTTGCATGAAATTGCGGGCGATGAAACCGCTCGCATCATCGGCCTGTTCCTGGAAGATGCGCCACGCCTGATCGCGCGACTGGAAAGCGCATCCACCGGCCCCGACCTGGACGCCATGCGCGACGCCGCGCACACCCTCAAGTCCTCCAGTGCCAACGTCGGTGCGATGGCGTTGTCGACAGCGGCCAAGCGCGTCGAACTGGGTGCACGTGCCCACAAACTGGATCGCCCGGCCGTGGCCGTGGCGCTGGTGATCGCCGAATACGCGCGCGCGCGCATGGCGCTGCAGGGTTACATCCTGAAACTGGTACGCGAGGGGCGTACGCCGGTTCAGTCCTCGAGTTTCGTCAACAGGTAATTCGGTTCGCCGATGCGGTCGATGACCGACAGCTGCGTCTCGATCCAGTCGATGTGTTCTTCCTCCGACTCCAGGATGTCGGCCAACAACTTGCGGCTGACGTAGTCGTTCACCACCTCGCAATGCGCAATCGCCTCGCGCAGGGCCGGCAACGCGTCGTATTCCAGCGCCAGGTCGCATTCCAGCAGTTCACGCGGGTTTTCTCCGATGCGCAGCTTGCCCAGCACCTGGAAATTGGGCAGGCCGTCGAGGAACAGGATGCGCTCGGACAGCTTGTCCGCATGCTTCATCTCGTCGATGGATTCCTCGTACTCGTGCTTCGCCAGCTCCATCAGGCCCCAGTTCTTCAGCATCTTGGCGTGCAGGAAATACTGGTTGATCGCGGTCAGCTCGTTGTAGAGCACCTTGTTGAGGAATTCGATGACCTTGGCGTCGCCTTTCATGGCGCTGCTCCGACGATGGGGAAGACGCGCAGGTTAACGACTCGCAGGTGGCGACGTCGGAACGCGAATCGTGCTCATTTTCGCGCCACGCCATGCAGACAAGTCGAAGACTTCGATAAGCGCCGATCAGGCGGCGCGCGACATGCCGAGCAGGGGGATCGGAAACGCCGCGGCGCGCTCGACGTGTGACGTCTCCAGCATCGCCGCCGCGGTCTCCAGGCAGGTACCGCAGCTGGCGCCCGCGCCGGTGCGCATGGTCAGCTCGGCCACGCTGCGGCAGCCGTTGGCGACGGCATCGCGGATCTGGCGATCGGTGACTCCATTGCAGATGCAGACGTACACGGCGGGTGGGTTTCCTGGCAGTCCAGCGGGACTGTGGCCATTTCACCGCGAATGCGAATGATTGTCAATTGCCGCCTAGCCGCCGCTGCCGCCCCGTTTACCTGGCGGTCGCCGATGGGCCGGCTGGCGGCCCAGGCCGAGCTCGGGCATCCACGCATCCAGCAGCATCAGTGGCACGGCCTGGCTGCCGGCCACCAAACGGGCAAAGGGCGCCAGGTGGCCCAGGGCCCGGGCATAAACCCCGCGCTTGAACATGACCACGTGTTCCATGGGGTACCAGAAATCCACCCAGCGCCAATGGTCGAACTCGGGGGTATCGGTCAGGTCGAGGCGCACATGGGACTCGTCGCCGACCAGCCGCAGCAGGAACCAGACCTGCTTCTGGCCGATGCAGACGTGGCGTTCGGTGTGGCGGACGGCACGGTGCGGCAGCCGGTAGCGGAGCCAGCCTGGGGTGGCGCCAAGGATTTCGACGTGCTCGGGGAGCAGGCCGGTTTCCTCGCGCAATTCGCGGTACATGGCTTCCACCGGCGTCTCATCGGTGTTCATGCCGCCCTGCGGGAACTGCCAGCCGTCCCGGCGCACCCTGCGCGCCCAGAACACCCGCCCGTCCGGGCGCATCAACACTATGCCGACGTTGGGTCGGTAGCCGTCCGGATCGATCACGATGCGGACTCCTGAAAATCTACTGGTTCCGACTGTGCCACGCCCGGGCCGATGTCTCAAGCAAACCGGTTCTGATTGACAGACGGGGGCCGGGCAGGAAAAATGCGCGGTTCAATGCCGGGCTATGTAGCTCAGCCGGTTAGAGCACAGCACTCATAATGCTGGGGTCGGTGGTTCGAGTCCACCCATAGCCACCATCGAACGCGCCGCATTGAAATCATCTAACCCCGCGTGATTGCGGGGTTTTTTGTGCCTGGGCTAGGGGTGGCTCAGGGCCGCCGGCGCGCTGGCGCTGTTCGTACCTGGCCAGCATGGCGCGATGGGCCTGCGCCCACGGGCCCAGGGTGTCGCGCTTTCCGTAGGCCTGGCCAAGGAAAACTAGCGTCAATGCTTCCGTCGCCCCCTTCACCTCGTCCGCGACCTCCCGGGAATCGAAGTAACGCTTCTCGGTGAAGACGTTGTGGCTGCCCTGTTTGTAGACCGCCAGCACCTTGCTGCCGCCAGTCGCCTTGAATACCTCAAGCCGGTCATCGAGTCCGGAACCAAAACCGGGAATCCGGATCACGTCATCCGCCGTGGTGACGTGCAGCGTGGGAATGCTGATGCCCGACAGGATCGGCCCGAAGTCGTCTTCGCCATAGAACGGCGGCGCCGAGATCACGATGGCGGCGGAAATGCGCGGATCCCGGAGCTGCAACACGTGGCCGTTGCGCACGACCCTGGCACCGGACACCATCAAGGTCGTGTTGGCGCCGTAGGAATGCCCGGCGGCGGCGATGCGATCGCGCGCGATGCGCGCGCCGTACCCGCCTTGCAACAGGCGGTCCAGCGCAAAACTGAAATCCTGCACGCGCGCAACCGCTTCTTGTTCACTGGCGGCAGCCTGGAAACGCGCGACCAGCGACAGCGGATTGCCTTGCCACAGGGCGCGATCACTGCCGACATGCTGCAGGTGCAGGCTGGCAACCCCGCGGCTGGCCCAGTAACGCCCGAGGTAGGTATAGCCGTCACGCGAACTGCCGATGCCATGCGAGAAGACAATCAACGGGACCTTCTGGTTTTCAGTGGATGCCGGCCAGAACAAACGTGCCGGCACGCGACGTGACCGTGCATCGTCCATCCACTCGAGGTCGCTTACGCTGAAGCCCTCGCCCGCCGCCGAGGGCTCCGCACCCAGTGCGGCTGCCATGGGCGACGCAGTGCCGGCACGGATCAGCACGGGCATGGACAACGCCAGCACCAGCGCCGTGCTGGCAAGCGCTGCCAATACGGTGCGCAACCGCAGGCGCGGCAGGAAACGCGCGGCAGAGATGGTCATCGCGGCAGCAATCAGTGCTTGCGCTTCGGCCGGCCGGCCTTCAACGGCCGCAACGCCTCCAGCGCCGCATGCAGTTGTGCGTCAGGCAACGCCGCCAGCACCTGCAGTCCTGCGCGCAGCAGTTCGCTCTTCTTGGCCGGACGCTTGAAATCGAGTGCGCGCGCCTTTAGCTGGGCGATGAGGTCGAAGTCCTCGCGCGGCATGGTGAAGCTGTCGCGCACCAGCTTGACGTGTGGTGTCACGGCCTCGGGCGCGACCGAACCAACCACTTTCTGCTTTGATTTTGTTGCACCCGCGACCACTTCCGCTGCGGCTGCGGCTGGCTTGGCCGGCTTACGTTTGCTTTTTGCCACTGGAGCCTTGGCTGCTTTTGATTTCGCCTGCATGGCCGTGTTGTCCGAATGCCGATAGGTATAAATAGTTTATACCATTATTCTCATCCAGGCGAAGCTCAGCCTCATGCGCCGCGGCACCTGGCGCGCGACACGAGGTAGTGGCTATTTGCTGCTGGGTGCCAGGCGGTCGCTGTTGAGAAGTTTTTTCAATCAGCAGCAGGCATGGCTGCGGTGGCCGGCCTGATGGTGGTGTACAGAACCAGGGCCAACAACATGGCACCCAGCACCAGCGAAGCGCCCGCGGTACCCAAGTCCAGCCCACCCTTTTCAACCGGCTTGGTCAGCAGGTCGCCAAAGGTCGCCCCGAATGGCCGGGTCAGCACGAAAGCGGTCCAAAACAATGCCACGCGGTTGGCGCGGGTGAAATACGTAGCCAACAACACCACGCCAAGTGCGCCCGCAATCAGGCCGGCGGCGCCCACGAATCCAAGGCCCGAATCATCGGCAAGGAAATCACCGAATGCCGTGCCGAGCGTGTTCGAAAACAGTATGGCGGTCCAATAGAACGCTTCCGCGCGCCGGGTGGTGACGCGGTCGACGGACAGCGTTCTTTCGGTGGCATGCCACGCCGCCAGCACGGCAGCCAGACATGCGACCAGGATGAGTGCGCCCTTGGCATAACCCAGTCCGAGCGTTCGATCCATGTAATCCGACAGCGTGGTGCCGGCGGTGCTGGTGGCCAGGATAACCATCCAGTACAGCGCCGGATGGAACTTCCGCGCGGCAAGCTGCAATGTCAGCACGATCAGGAATGCGCCGACCAGGATGATCGAACTCCACTGGTAGCCAATGCCCATGGTCATGGACACCAGGTCGCCCGCCGTCTCGCCCAGCGTGGTGGCGCAGATCTTCATGATCCAGAAGATCGCCGTGACCTGGGCGACTTTGTTCACGGCTGCGTGCATGGTCCGTACCGCTGTCGCTGACTTGCAGCGACCGTGCAATGCTTGCCCGGTCAGCCTGGTTTCCGACATTGGGCGAACAGATCGTCTGATATCCGGTATTCCTGTGTCTTTACCTGCAGCAATCCCAGGATCGAGGAAAACAGATTGTCATGGCTGGCAGGCTTCGTTGCCCTTGCACGCATGCAATCGGCGTCCAGTTGCGCACCCGCGACGAAACCTGGCGAGAACCACATGGCCATCGGCACGTGGATCTGTTCCTCCGGCGCGATGGCATACGGGACGCCATGCAGGAACAAGCCCTTCTCGCCTAGCGACTCGCCGTGGTCGGACACGTAGACCAATGCGGTGTCGTACTGCTGTTGCGCCTTGAGGAAACCAATCGCCGCCGCGAGGAAATGGTCGGTGTAAAGCAAGGCATTGTCATAGGCGTTGACGATTTCCTGGCGCGCGCACTGGCCCAGTTCGGGGTTGTCGCAAGTGGGCGTGAAGCGACGGAACTGTGGCGGGTAACGTTCGAAATAGTTGGGGCCGTGGTTACCCAGCTGGTGCAGCACGATCACCTTGTCGCGGGGACCGGGCGCGATGCGTGCCTGCAGGTCCTTCAGCAGGATCTCATCCACGCAGCGCTTGCCGTTGCACAGGCCCGGGTCCTGCGCATCATCCAGGCGTTCCGTTTCGAGCCCGTCGCATACGCCCTTGCAACCGGACTGGTTGTCCCTCCATAGCGTGGCGATGCCTGCATGATCCAATACGTGCAACAACGACTGGTGGCTGCGGATCTTCTTTTCGTCATAGTCGCGCCGCCCGAATGACGAGAACATGCACGGCAGCGATACTTCGGTGCTGCTGCCGCAGGACGTGACGTGCGGGAAGTTGACCACGCCTTCGATCTGCGACAGCTCGGGCGTGGTCTGGCGCACGTAACCGTTCAAGCCCCAGTTCTGCGCACGCGCAGTCTCACCCACCACCAGCACCAGCAGGCGCGGCTTGCTGCCGGCCGCAGGTGGCGACTGCCTTGCATCCAGTCCTACCGGCAACAGGGCGGGCTTCGGTCCTGGCGGCGATGCCATCAGCACATTGGAGAGCGACACCACGTAGTTGGCGGGCGTGACCAGGTACCGCACCTCGCGGTGGTTGCGGATCATGGAGGTGATGTCACGTGCCGACAGCTGCACGCCCAGCGCACCGACCAGCACCACGCCGGACAGGAATGCGACGCGTATTCCAAGCGCCCGCTTCCATGGCCGCACGCGCAAGCGGATCCGCCATAGCAAGGTGACCGGTATCAGGGCCAGCAGTATGGGAACCAGCAACTGCACCGAAAGCAGCTCGCTGGATTCCTTGCTGTCGGTATGCAGTACGTTGCGCAACATGTCGGCATCCAGGTACACGCCGTACGCACTCATGTAGTGGGTAGCGATGGCGGTCACCAGCAGCAGCACGGTCAGCAACGGCTTGGCGGTCCAACGGTTCACCACGAATCCCAGCAGCAGCGCATGCAGGGCCGTCACCACCACGAACAGGGAAAGTGCGAGGCGCCATTGCGCCAGTGGCTGCTCGATCGCGGCATGCCAGAACGCAACATTGCTGAACAGCGTGAAATACAGGCTGCACAGCAACACTAGGCTCTCGCTGCCCATCTCGGGACGGAACGCCAACCACGAGACCTGCCACGCGCGCTCGCGTTGCGTGGCGGACGTGGAAAGTGAACGTGCGCTCATGCGACCGCACCCTGCAGCGCCGTCGACGCACGCGGCACCAGCATGCCGCGATACAGCGCCAGTGCCACCAGCCAGCAGACCATCAACGCCCACACGTCATGCGACAGGAAATGCGCACCACGCAATTGCTGGGCGATCCCGAACACCAGGCCCGCCAGCAACCCGGTCGCCAGGCCCCACCAACGCAAGCGAGGCCTTGCATGCAGGAAGAAGAAATACAGCGCGACCCACGCGTAACCCGCGCTGGCGTGGCCGGCGGGAAAGCAGCCCGCACTGCCCATGCCCGGCGGGCGCCGGGTGAACAATCCGTAGTAGACCTTTCCACCGCCGTAGCGCAGCAGGTCCCACGGGCAATCCATGTGCGTCCAACGCTTCATGGCCGCGATCAACGCGGTGGACAGGAGCACGGACAGCAGCACATAGGCCAACGGCCTGCGCCAGTGCGCCAGGGGACGGTGCAGCCACGCGACCAGCAGCAGCAGCAATACACCGAACCATGCGAGTTGCGATGCCTGCCTGCCCGCGGCATGCAGCACATCCTGGGTGAAGTGGCCGGACTGCAAGCGCCACGCATGGCCTTCCCAGGCATACAGCGTATCGGCCAGCCACAGGTCGGCATGCAGGCCCATCAGCAGGATCGACAGCACCACGAACACCGCGAGCGGTGCCCACAGGTGTTGCCGGTGGAAGCGCGAGTCCCAGGCGTACCGGTGCGCGGCATCACTGCCATGCGATGCCGCGCTGGCAACCCCGGGTAGGGGCAAGGCGGCAGTAGGATTGTTCATGTATTGCATTCGCGCACGCACGGATCAGGTGCGGCGAATGATTGGGTTGCGACTGTCGGAGGCTGGTCGGAGCCGTGTTCCGTTCGCGTTAAAAACGCAATCCGGTCAGCCGCGATTCAAGAAACCTTGCATGCCCGCGTGGTTTTTTTTTGCTGCGAGGGAAGCGAAGCGCAGTGCCGCTGCCATCAAGCACCGGCATCGTGATCCACGCCGCCGCCAGCATTTCAATCGGTGCGACTATCCGCAGCCATTTCGAAAGGAGGCGTCACGCAGCCGGCCTTCCATGCGTCACCCGGCACCAGCACCCAGCGGTTGCGATTGGATTGGCCCGCATCGACCACGCGGCCGGCATCCACGCAGGGGCTCAATGCCTTTTCCAGCACGAAAACCCAACGGCCTGCCGGATCCGCGGCCAGCCACGGGCCCGCTTCGGCCCATTGCTCGTGCCAAGGGCGCTTGAAGCCAAAATCCGCCACGGGTCGGTCGGCCTGCAACAGGTTCTGTTCGCGCCAGGCCACCATGCCCAGTTGCGCCTGCGGCCCGATGTGTTCGCCAACGCGCTGCATGAGGCCGCGTGCGGAGCTGTCTGCATCCAGCGTAGGTGCCAGGCCGATGCCATACACGACCCACAAGACCGAGGTGGAAAGCACCACGGCAATGCCAACGCGGCGCAAGCGCGCCCACGCCAGTATGCCGAGCATGCTTATGCCAAGGGCCAGCAACCACATGACGAAGGTGGTCAGGGTCTGCTCGCCGATGCCACGCTGTGCAGCCAGCTTGTGTGCCCACTCACTGCTGCCGGTGAGCGCGGACAAACCCAGCCCGCTGAACACCACGCCCAACACCAGCAGGTAGGCGAACAAGGTCCGCCGCACCGCGGCACGCCTCAACATTGCGTGCAGCAAGGGCGCGGCGGCCACGCACACGATGGGCAATATCGGGAAGATGTAGACCTCGCGCTTGCCGGGACTGGCACTGAAGAAGAGCAATACCAGCGCGCTCCATCCCAGCAACATCCAGAAGCGCGGATCGCCGCGCCGCAGTCGACGCCACCAGGCCGGCAGCAGCCAGGGCAGCAGCAGCGCGCCCGGCAGCCACAAGGTGGCGATCACTTGCAGGAAATACCAGAACGGCTGCACGTGGTGCCAGGCGTCCGCATAGCGCTTGCCGGTCTGCTTGAACAGGATCTCGTTGGCGTACGCCTGGAAAGCCGGATCGTTGCTGTTGTAGACCGCGACCAGCATCGGCACCACCCACACACCGGCACCTGCGATGAAACAAAGCGCACCCAGCAACCAGCGCCAACCATCATGGGCTTGCGCGGCGACCTGCAGCCTGCCGCGCCAACGCAAGCCCAGCCATGGCAACAGCACCAGCAACGGCAGGAAACCCACGCCCTTGGTGACCGTGCCCACGCCTGCGGCAAACATGCCCAGCCACAACAGCCGCCAGTGCGGCCCCTGCAGCAGGTGCCGCATCAATCCCCACAGCGACAGCGTGGTCAGCATGACCAGCACCATGTCGATCTGCCCGCGCTTGGCCTGCAGGCCGAACTGCAGGCATACGAACAACCCCAGCGTGGCGTACTGCGCGGCACGGCGATTCCACAGGCGTGCCGACAGGTCGTAGGTCAACCACAGCGTCAGCAGCGCCGCCAGCAGTGAAGGAAGCAGGAAAGCCACCTTCCAGTTGCCGACGGCTTCATAGGCGGCCGCTTGCATCCACATGAACACCGGCGGCTTTTCCGCATAGAAATCGCGGCCGCGATGCGGGAACAGCCATTGCCCGGACTCCACCATTTCCTTCGCGGCCAGCACGAAGCGGGGCTCATCCGGCGGCGACGGTTCCCGCAACCCCAGTCCCGCGAGCAGGCTGAGCGACGCCAGCAGGACCAGCAGGGCGAACTGCAGTGGCTTCAAGTGGAAGCGTGGGGAGGTCGACATGGAGGGCGCGTGGTCTACCGGAAGACGAGGTGATGATGGTCGAAAAAACGTAGGAAATATGTGAGAGCACGCTCCGACACTTCTCCGACCCCTGCAATGGAAACATCCCGTCCACGGTTTGCATAGATAGACGCGGGGTCTTGCAGGTGAAGCTGCTGGTGGTCGAGGACAACGGAAGCCTGGTGGCGAATCTCTTCGACTACTTCGAAGCGCGCGGCCATGCGCTGGATGCGGCTCCGGATGGCGTCACCGGCCTGCATCTGGCGTCGACCCAGGCCTACGACGCCGTGATACTGGACTGGATGCTGCCACGCATGGACGGCCATGAAGTGTTGCGCCGGCTGCGGGCCAACCAGGCCACGCTGCCGGTCATCATGCTCACGGCGCGCGATGAATTGCCGGACAAGATCGCCGGCTTCCGCGCAGGTGCCGATGACTACCTGACCAAGCCCTTCGCACTGCCTGAACTGGAAGTGCGCCTGGAGGCATTGATTGCGCGCAGCGGCAGCCATGGGCGCAACAAGCGGTTGCAGGTGGAAGACCTGAGCCTGGACTTGCGTACGCTGGAGGCAAGCCGCGCCGGCCAGCCATTGCACCTTTATCCTGCCTGCCGGAAATTACTGGAGACGCTGATGCAGGCCAGCCCCGCCGCCGTCAGCCGCGAGCGCCTCGAGCATGCGCTGTGGGGCGACAATCCGCCAGACGGCAACTTGCTGCGTTCGCATGTCTACGAACTTCGGCGCAGCGTGGACGGGCCTTTCCCCGTGAAGCTGATCCAGACCTTGCCGCGCGTGGGCTACCGCTTGTCCGCGCCGCGCGCCGGCGAAGACAGCGCCGGCTGGGATGCAATGCCAGCGCTTGAATCGCCTGGGGACGAAGAGCCCGCTTGATCCCATGCCTTCTCGCGGTTCCAGCCGCGATGGCGGATGTCCAGGTACAGGCTGTAGATCGCGGTGAATGCAGGGAAGAGGTTTTGCAGCACGCCCACCGCGTCCTGCTTGGAGGAAAAAATGAAATAACTGAGCGTCATCAGGCTGCCGACGATGCTCATGTACCAGAACAGGCGCGGGATCACCGGCTTCTGCGCACGCTTCGACGCAACGAATTGCACGATCCAGCGGGCGCCGAACATCAGCGCACCGACCATGCCGATCACTTTCCACGGCGTCATGTGCAGGCCGGTCCAACCCAGCCACAGGATTTCCTGGTTCATCGGGCCCATGGCCATGCTCACAACTCCCTGACACCGGTCCGCTTGCTGCGCTGTATCAACCATGCGACGCCACGCAGGTCCCGCAACCCCACCCAGGCGCGGTTGAGGTTGTTGTACTTCGACACGCCGGTGGAGCGGTTGCGGTGGTTGACCGGGATACTCACCGTCTGCCAACCGGCGCGCTGCATGAGGGCTGGCAAGTAGCGGTGCATATGGTCGAAATAGGGCAGGTCCAGGAACGCCGCGCGCTCGAACAGCTTGATGCCGCATCCCGTATCCGGGGTGTCGTCGCGCAGCATGCGCGAGCGGATCGCATTGGCCCAGCGCGAAGCCCAGCGCTTGCTCGCCGCATCCTGCCGGTTGACGCGCCAGCCGGCGAACAGCCGGATCTGCGTGGGGGCGCCGTCGCGCGCCGCCAGCAACTTGGGAATGTCCGCTGGATCGTTCTGCCCATCGCCGTCCAGGGTGGCTATCCAGGCACCGCGTGCGGCCTTTACTCCGGTGCGGATCGCCGTGCTCTGTCCACTCTGCACCGCGTGCTGCAGCACCCGGAGTTCCGGGACCGTGTCCCTGAGTGCGTCGAGCACGGCCAGGCTGTCGTCGCTGGAATGGTCGTCCACGTAGACGATTTCAAACACTGCACGGCCACGCAATGCCGCCACGATCTCGCCGACCAGCGGGGCGATGTTGCCGCGCTCATTGAACACCGGCACCACCACGGAGACATCCAGGGGCGTGGGGATGGAAACAGCGGTGGTCGGGTCGGGCATCGTGGTATCTGCGCTCGGATCAATGGTCAGCAATGGGTGCCCGTTGCGGGGCCGCTCCCTTGCCGATACCCCCCGCGCGTGGTTCAACCGTGGCCATGCGGGGTGCACCAGCGTGAGATCATTGTTGTCGGAAAGACGTCAGAACAAGGTTGCGACGGCGTGAACGCCTGCGTTCGCCAGACGCATCCAGTTCCCGATCGCCGGCATCCCTGCACATTTCCGGCGAATGCAACTATCGTACCTGCTGGCGCTCGCCGGCCATACCACCCAGGGGAAACAGCGCATGCGGTTGCTGGTGATCGAAGACAACCGAAGCCTGGTGGCCAACCTCTTCGAGTACTTCGAGGCGCGCGGCCATGCCCTGGATGCCGCGCCCGATGGCGTGACCGGGCTGCACCTGGCCACTACCCAGGCCTACGACGTGGTGGTCATCGACTGGATGCTGCCACGCATGGATGGACCGGAAGTCGTGCGCCGCATGCGCGAGGAACATGGCGCGAACGTGCCGGTGATCATGCTGACCGCACGCGACGAGTTGCCGGACAAGATCGCAGGCTTCCGTGCCGGTGCCGACGACTACCTCACCAAGCCCTTTGCCCTGCCCGAGCTGGAAGTCCGCCTGGACGCATTGCTGGCTCGCGCGTCGGGGCGCAACCGCCATCGCTTGCTGGAGGTGGAAGACTTGCGCCTGGACCTGACCACGCTTGAAGCCAGCCGCGATGGCAAGCTGCTGCACCTGTATCCCGCGTGCCGCAAGCTGCTGGAAGTGCTGATGCAGGCCAGCCCGGCCGCGGTGACGCGCGAACGACTGGAGCATGCGCTGTGGGGGGAGGATCCACCGGATGGCGACATGTTGCGCTCGCATGTGTACGAGTTGCGACGCAGCGTCGATGGCCCGTTCCCGGTAAAACTCATCCACACCCTGCCGCGCGTCGGCTACCGTTTGGCCGCCATCGCCAAGGACGCCCACGATGGGCGCTAGGCCGCTGCTGAAACACCGCATCCTGCAGTGGCTCATCGTCTATGCGGTCTTGCTGTCGGCCGCCGTCCTGCTGGGCGGTTATTTCATCCACGAACGGGTCGAGCACCTGGCCTGGGAATCCCTGCTGCGCGCCGAGCTTGATTACTACGGGCAACGCACGCAGAGCAGCCCGTCCTATCGCTGGCACGACACCGACACCTTGCGCCTGTTTGGCGTCGAGGGAGCGCCTTCGCTACCGGCCGAGATGGCATCGCTGGAGCCTGGCCTGCACGACGACATGACCCTGGACGGGGTGAACAGCGTGGTGCTGGTCGAACAGTCCAACGGCAAACCGCTGGCCATGGCGCTCAACCTGACCCAGTTCGAAGGCGTGGAAGGCACCATCACCGCCGCCGTGGCGGCCGGTACCGTCGTGGTGATCCTGATCCTGGGGCTGGTGGTGATGTGGCGCCTGGGCCTGGTGATCCAGCCACTGGCGGTACTGGCCAAACAGGTGGAGGCACTCAAGCCATCCGAGCCGCACCAGGAGGTGGTGCTGGATGCCGATGCCAGCGCCGAACTGGTGGTCATCACCGATGCCTTCAACGGCTACCTGCGCCGCAACGAACGCTTCGTGGAGCGCGAGCACGCCTTCATCGCCAGCGCCAGCCACGAACTGCGCACGCCGGTGGCGGTGATCGCGGGCGCCGCCGAACTGGTGCTCGGACAGGCCGATGTCCCCGTCGCTGCACGCAACCAGGTGGCACGAATCCACCGTACCGCGCGCAACGTGGAGCAGTTGATCTCGCTGCTGCTGGTGCTGGCCAAGGATCCCGCACGCCTTTCCAGCATCAGCGAGCAGGTGGCGCTGGACCAGTTGCTGCCGGAGATAGTGGAGGACCACCGCCACCTGACCCGTGACAAGGACCTGAACCTGGTGCTGGAGGCCATGCCGGCCTGTGACATCGTGGCTCCGGTGGCCATCGTGCAGGCCGCCATCGGCAACCTGTTGCGCAATGCCATCGAGAACAGCGACCGCGGCGAGATCCGCGTGCGCCTGCAGGCCGATGCCACCGTGGTCATCGAAGACCCCGGCCACGGCATGTCGCCCGAGGAAATCAGCGAGATCTACGCCCGCGTCGCACGCGGTGGCGGCCGCGACGGCGGCGGCATCGGCCTTGATCTCATCGCCAGGCTGTGCGAACACCTGGGCTGGCGCCTGGCGTTTTCTTCCACGCCCGAAGGCGGGACGCGTACGACCCTGGGGCTGCGCGCGGACGCTGCTGCCAACGCACATTGAGTTGCCGCGCCAAGGGCATGCACCCATCCATGCTGCGCCTGGATTGGGCCGGCGCCGGGCACAACAGCGCCCAGTCTAGTGGTGACACAGGCTCCGTTCCGGCGCATTGATCTGGATCAACGACTCCCCGCTGAATGGGCCTATGATTGGCCCGTTCAGGCTGAGGAGCAGTTCGCATGCAGAGCGTCGGCGATACCTACAACAACAAGGTAGTCATCCAGTTCACGGTGATGACCGTGGTCTGGGGCATCGTGGGCATGCTGGTCGGGTTGCTGATCGCCGCGCAACTGTACTGGCCCGCCCTCAACTTCGACACGCCGTGGCTGAGCTATGGCCGCCTGCGGCCGCTGCACACCAACGCGGTCATCTTCGCCTTCGGCGGCAGCGCCCTGTTCGCCACCAGCCTGCACGTGGTCCAGCGCACCTGCCATGCCCGGCTCGTCTCAGACAAGCTGGCCGCGTTCGTGTTCTGGGGCTGGCAAGCCGTGATCGTGGCGGCCGCCATCAGCCTGCCGCTGGGTTACACGCAGGGCAAGGAATACGCGGAACTGGAATGGCCGGTCGACATCCTCATCACCGTCGTGTGGGTGGCGTATGCGGTGCTGTTCTTCGGCACCATCGCCAAGCGCAAGGTCAAACACATCTACGTGGCCAACTGGTTCTACGGCGCGTACATCATCGCCATCGCCTTGCTGCACATCGTCAACAACCTCGTCATTCCCGTCGGCCTGGGCAAGTCCTATTCCGTCTACAGCGGCGCGGTCGATGCGATGGTGCAATGGTGGTACGGCCACAACGCCGTCGGCTTCCTGCTTACCGCCGGCTTCCTGGGCATGATGTATTACTTCGTGCCGAAACAGGCGCAGCGCCCCATCTATTCCTACCGCCTGTCCATCGTGCACTTCTGGGCGTTGATCGCCATCTACATGTGGGCCGGCCCGCACCACCTGCACTACACCGCGCTGCCGGACTGGGCGCAGTCGGTGGGCATGGTGTTCTCGCTGATCCTGCTGGCGCCGTCATGGGGCGGTGCCATCAACGGCATCATGACCCTGTCGGGCGTCTGGCATAAGCTGCGCACCGACCCGATCCTCAAGTTCCTGATCGTCTCGCTCTCGTTCTACATGATGAGCACGTTCGAGGGACCGATGATGTCGATCAAGACGGTCAACTCGCTGAGCCACTACACCGACTGGACCATCGGCCACGTGCATGCAGGCGCACTGGGCTGGGTGGCGATGATTTCGGTGGGTGCCGTCTACAGCATGCTGCCCGGCCTGCTGGGTCGCCAGCAGATGCACTCCATCAAGCAGATCGACCTGCATTTCTGGCTGCACACCGTTGGCGTGGTGTTCTACATCGCCTCGATGTGGATCGCCGGCATGATGCAGGGCCTGATGTGGCGCGCCACCAATGCCGACGGCACGCTGACCTACAGCTTCGTCGAATCACTCAACGCCACCTATCCGTACTACCTGATCCGCCTGGGCGGCGGCCTGCTGGTGTTCAGCGGCATGCTGGTGATGGCGTGGAATACCTGGAAGACCTTTCAGGAAGCGAAATCCACCGCGCCGCAGCCGATCCTGGCGCCCGACCCGTCTGCAGCGCGTGTTTGAGGAACAGACATGAGCAACTCCAACCCGCATGAAAAAATCGAGAAGAACGTCGGCCTGATGGCGGTGCTGATCGCCGTGGCCGTGTCCTTCGGCGGCCTGGCGGAAATCGTGCCGCTGATGTACCAGGCCGAGGCGATCAAGCCACTGGAAGGGGTGAAGCCCTACCCCGCGCTGCAGCTGGCCGGGCGTGACGTCTATGTGCGCGAAGGCTGCTACAACTGCCATTCGCAGATGGTGCGCACGCTGCGTTTCGAAAGTGAACGCTATGGCCACTTCTCGCTGGCCGGCGAGTCGGTGTACGACCGCCCGTTCCAGTGGGGCAGCAAGCGCACCGGCCCGGACCTGGCACGCGTTGGCGGCCGCTACTCCGATGACTGGCACCGCGTGCACCTGACCAACCCGCGCGACGTGGTCCCGGAATCCAACATGCCCAACTATCCGTGGCTGGCGAAGAACCTGCTGGACGGCGAAGTGACGGCAAAACGCATGCGCGCGCTGCAAACCCTCGGCGACCCCTACACCGATGCGGAAATACAGGCCGCACCGGAAGAACTTGCCGGCAAGACCGAGCTCGACGCCGTCGTCGCGTACCTGCAAGCATTGGGCAAGCATGCCCCGAAGGGAGGCTGAGACATGGTTTCCGGGATCATCACCGTCCTCTTGCTGGTGCTGTTCATCGCCGGCTGGATCTGGGCTTGGAATCCGCGGCGCACCGCCGATTTCGAGGAAGCCGCGCGCCTGCCGCTGGATGAAACCAAGGAGAACACGCCATGACGCCGTTCTGGACCTGGTACGTCATCGTCCTGGTGGTACTGAACATCGTCGGCTGCGTGTGGCTGCTGTGGTGGACGGCGCGCCGCCGTCCCGGCGATCCCGCGCCCGATGAAACCAGCCACATCTGGGACGGCGACCTGACCGAATACAACAAGCCGTTGCCGCGCTGGTGGATCAACATGTTCTACCTGACCATCGTGTTCGCGGTGGGCTACTTGGCGTGGTTCGGCGGCATGGGCGGGTTTTCCGGCTACTCGAACTGGTCTTCGGCCGGCGAGCATGCCGCGGACAAGGCGAAGCAGGACGCGAAGATGGAAGCCGCCTTCCTGCCGTTCGCCAACCAGCCGATCGACCAGCTGGCGCGCAACCCCGAAGCGCTGGCGTTGGGCCAGTCGATCTTCAACAACACCTGCGCGGCCTGCCACGGCTCCTCCGCGAAGGGTGCGATCGGTTATCCCAACCTCACCGATGACAAGTGGCAGTGGGGCGGCACGCCGGAGAAGATCCTGGAAACCATCCTCGATGGCCGCGAAGGCGTGATGCCGGAATGGGGCACCATGCTCACCAGTTCCGGCGGACCGCAGGCGGTGGACTACACCGTGGCCTATGTGCGCACGCTGGCGCATCCGGAATCGCTCAACAACAACTACATGGCCGCGCAGGGCAAAAAATTGTTCGAAGGCGTGTGCGTGGCCTGCCATGGCGTGGACGGCAAGGGCAACCCGGAGCTGGGCGCGCCGGACCTGACCGACGACTACTGGCTGTACGGCAACAGCAAGGAAGCGCTGCGCGATGCAATCATGAAGGGTCGCCATGGCGTGATGCCCGCGCATCGCGCGGTACTGGGTGAAACGCGTTCACGCCTGGCCGCTGCCTACGTGTGGTCACTGTCGCACCCCACCATGCAGGCCGCGGCAACGGACAACGCCAAGGCGCCGTGACCGACTTCACCGAACCGCGCTTCGACCATCCCCCGCGTCCGCTGTCGCAGCGCGTGGGGGCCATCCTGTGGCCGAGTTTCTTCGCCGCGGGCGTGGCCACGGTGGTGTTCTTCGCCTTCGTGGATCCGTTGGCGCTTCGCGACATGACCTTTCCCGAGCTGCAGATCAGCCGCGAACTCGGCTACACCGTGGGTTTCTTCATGTTCTGGCTGGCCACCGCCAGCTCCAGCCTGTTTACGTGGATCCTGCTGCGCCCCTCCAGTCGCTTCAATCGGGCCTTGCCGCCGGATTGACGGAACCAGCACAAGCGCATGCCTCCCCTACGAAGCAGTCGAACAAACCGCGCCACGCGCCTCGTGCACCCAGGCCTTGGTGCAGGGAGTCTTGCGCCATGAGCAAACGCATTCCGCTGGACGTAGTGGATTCGCAGGGCAACTCGCTTTACGTGAGCGAGCGCAAGGTGTATCCGCGCGACGTGTCCGGCCGCCTCAACCGATTGCGCGTGGCCGCCGTGATTTGGTTGCTGGGCATGTACTACCTATTCCCGTGGCTGCAATGGGACGGTCGCCAAGCGGTGCTGTTCGACTTGCCCGCGCGCAAGTTCTACGTGTTCGGCCTGGTGTTCTGGCCGCAGGATTTCCTGTTCCTCGCCTTGCTGCTGATCATCGCGGCGATGACGCTGTTCTTCTTCACCACGCTGGCGGGTCGGCTGTGGTGCGGATACGCGTGCCCGCAGACGGTATGGACGGAAGTGTTCCTGTGGATGGAACGCTGGACCGAAGGCGACCGCGGCAGGCGCATGAAACTGGATGCCGGCCCGTGGAATCGCGAGAAGATCCTGCGCAAGGGCAGCAAGCACCTGCTGTGGCTGGTATTCGCGCTGTGGACGGGTTTCACCTTCGTGGGGTTCTTCACCCCCATCACCGACTTGTGGTCGCGCATGTGGCCGTTCGCCTGGGGCGGCTGGGAAATATTCTGGGTCCTGTTCTATGCGCTGGCCACCTGGGGCTTCGCCGGCATCCTGCGCGAGCAGGTGTGCAAGTACATGTGCCCGTACGCGCGCTTCCAGAGCGCGATGTTCGACCGCAACACCCTGCTGATCGCCTACGACCCGATGCGCGGCGAACCGCGTGGTCCGCGCAAGCGCGGCCTGGAAAGCGTGCTGCAGCGTGCGCGCGGCCTGCTGGACAAGGTCACGGCCTACGACTACGTATTCCGCAGCAGCGCACATCCCACTGCCGCGGACAACCGCCTGCAGGCGCACGGCACCATCAGCTTCGACCATGCCGCTGCCGTAGCCGAGCCACTGCCGAAATTCCCGCCTGACCAGTTGGGCGACTGCATCGACTGCACGATCTGCGTGCAGGTCTGCCCCACCGGCATCGACATCCGCAATGGCCTGCAATACGAATGCATCGCCTGCGGCGCCTGCATCGATGCCTGCGACGAAGTGATGGACAAGATGGGGTATCCGCACGGGCTGATCCGCTATTCCACCCAGAACGCGATCGACGGCAAGCCGACGCGCGTGCTGCGGCCACGGATCCTCGTGTATGGCTTCATCCTGCTGGCGCTCGTGGTCGGCTGGGGCTGGGGCGTGACCCATCGCACCACCTTGATTGCCGAGGTGCTGCGCGACCGCAATGCCCTGTACCGCGAAGTCGGCGGCGGGCAAGTGGAAAACAGCTACACGCTGAAACTGGTCAACAAAGAGCAGCAGGCACAGCAGTACCGCATCCGGCTGGAAACGGGCACGCCCGGTATAGTGCTGCGCGATGCCGACACGATCATCAAGGCCAATGCCGAGCAGGTCGTGTCCATCCCCATCATCGTGAGCGGGCCCGACTCGGTCAGTGGCCGCCACACCTTGCGTTTCCAGATCGAGAGCACCGACGGCAGCACCCGCAAGACCGTCGAAAGCAGTTATTTCGGACCCCTTTGATGACTGAAACAAAATCGTTCTGGCGCGAACCCATGCTATGGCTGGTCATCGGCCTGCCGCTGGCATCCGTCGTCGCCGGCGTGGGCCTGGTGATCGTGGCGTCGCGCTCGGGCAGTTCCGACAGCCTGGCCGAGGACGTGCAACGGGTCGCCCAGATCCAGACCACCGACATGGGCCCGGACCACGAGGCCGGGACCCGCAAGCTCAGCGCCATCGTGCGCATCGAGGAAGGCGTGCTGGAAGTGATCCCGGTGACCGGCGAGTTCGACCGCAAGGCACCCTTACGACTCACCCTGCTGCACCCGGCGCAGGCACAGGGTGACCGCGTGCTGGAGCTGTTGCCCAGCGCGCGTGGCTGGCAATTGCAGGTTGTGCTGGACGACGCCCATGACTGGAAGCTGCAGCTGCAACCCGCCGATGCACGCTGGCGACTGAAGGGTCGCCTGCCCAGGCAGCAGCATGCCGCGCGGCTGGCGCCGTCGGTCGCCAGCGACTGAATACAGTGATGGAGGCGTCCCCCGGGGCAACCTGCTACCACTGCGGTGAATCGCTGCCCCACTCTCCCGCACGACTGGCCTGGGAAGGTGTTGAACGCGCGTTCTGCTGCGAGGGCTGCGCGGCGGCGGCGCAATGGATCCGCGACGCCAACCTTGGCGACTACTACCTGCTGCGCAGCGCACGCGCGCTGCGCGTGTGCAGCGAACCGCTGGACCTGGCCATCTGGGATCGCGACGAACTCTTGTCCGAACACAGCCATGCCATCGACGGCGGACGCGAAGTCATCCTGCTGACCGACGGCATGCGCTGCGCGGCCTGCGCGTGGTTGATCGATCGCACGTTGGCGCGTGAAGCCGGCGTGATCGACAGCAGCGCCAACGCGGTCACTGGCCGCATCCGCATTGCATGGGATCCGCAACGCGCCGCGTTGTCGCAGATCCTGCAGCGCCTGGCATTGCTGGGCTACCGGCCTTACCTGGCCAGCGGCGAGGCGCGTGAACAGGCGCGCATGTCCGAGCGCAAGCGCTGGCTGCTGCGCCTGGGCGTGGCCGGGCTCGGCGCCTTCCAGGCCATGATGCTGGCCGAGGCGCTGTACCTGGACACCCACCACACCATGCCGGTGCCGACGCGCGATTTCTTCCGCTGGCTGACCTTCCTGGTGTCGACGCCGGTGGTGTTCTATTCCGGCTGGCCGTTCCTGGTAGGCGCATGGCGCGAACTGCGCAACCGCCACGTGGGCATGGATACCTTGATCGCGGGCTCCACCCTGCTGGCGTATTTCGCAAGCCTGGTGGAAACCATCCGCGGCGGCCCGCATGTCTGGTACGACGCCGCGGTGATGTTCGTGTTCCTGCTGCTGGCCGCGCGCATGCTGGAACAGCGGGCGCGCAACATCGCCACCGCCCAGGTGGACGCACTGGCACGCGCACGCCCTGCGTTCGCAACGCGCGAACGCGCGGATGGAACGCGCGAATCGGTCCCGCTGACCGCGTTGGCCATCGACGACATCGTGCGCATCGCCGCCGGCGAAAGCGTGCCGGCCGACGGCATCTTGCTGGATGGAGCGGCCGTATTCGAAGAAGCCCTGCTTACTGGTGAATCCACGCCGGTCGAGAAGCCGCCCGGCGCCGTGGCCTACGCCGGCACCATCTGCCGCGAGCACCCGGCACGCGTGCGCGTCACCCAGGTCGGCAGTGCCACGCGCTTGTCGCAGCTTGCGCGCTTGGTCGACCAGGCGCAGGCGCATCGGCCACCGGTTGCACACATCGCCGACCGGATAGGCCGGCGTTTCGTGCTGGGGTTGTTGCTGTGCGCGGTCGCGGTGTACGTGTTCTGGCAATTCCATGCACCGGAGCGCGCCTTCGAGGTGACGCTGGCCTTGCTGGTCATCAGCTGCCCGTGCGCCCTGTCGCTGTCGGTGCCCGCGGCGCTGGCCGCCGCGCACGGCGCGCTGGCGAAACTGGGCGTGCTGGCCACGCGACCCGACGCACTGGACACGCTGGCGAAGGCCACCGACATCGTGTTCGACAAGACCGGCACGCTCACCGATGCACGACCGGGATTGCGTGCCGTGGAAACATTCGACGGATTCGAAACCGCCGATGCCCTGGCGATTGCCGCCGCACTGGAACGCGACAGCGGCCATCCGATTGCCGCGGCGTTTGTTGCGAATTCCGTTCCGGAGCTGGTCGCATACGCGGTGGAAACCATCACCGGGCGCGGCGTGCAAGGTCGCGTGGACGGCGCACAGTGGCGACTGGGGCAAGCCGATTTCGCCGCCGGTCGCGAGGATGATGGTTACCTGTGGCTGGGCGATGGCCAACGCGGCATGGCGCGTTTCAACCTGCGCGAAACGCCGCGCGCCGACGCAGGCGACGCCGTGCGTGCGTTGCGCGCACAGGGACTTGGCGTGCACCTTGCCAGCGGTGACGCGCTCGACGCGGTGCAGGACCTGGGTGATGCGTTGGCGATCGACGCACGGCATGCGCGGCAGTCGCCCGAAGACAAATTGGAGCTGGTGCGACGCCTGCAATCACAGGGACGCATCGTGGCCATGGTCGGCGATGGCTTGAACGACGCGCCCGTACTTGCCGGTGCCGATGTATCGCTGGCCATGGGCGAAGGCGCGCCGCTGGCACAACGCGCGGCCGACCTGGTGCTGACCGGCGCGACGCTGATGCGCATTCCCGCCGCCATTTCGCTGGCGAAACGCAGCCAGCGCGTGATCCGCCAGAACCTGGGCTGGGCCGTGGCCTACAACGTGGTCGCGTTGCCGGTGGCCGCCGCCGGCCTGGTGACGCCATGGCTGGCCGCCTTGGGCATGGCGCTTTCTTCCCTGATCGTGACCGTCAACGCATTGCGACTGACGCGACCGCCACGCGGTAGTCTTCCAGCATGAACATCCTGCTGCTGCTGATTCCGATCAGCCTGTTATTGCTGGGCGTGGCCATCTGGGCCTTCGTGTGGGCCGTGCGCAGTGGCCAGTTCGATGACCTGGACACGCCGTCGCTGGATATCCTGCACGAGGAAAAACCCGCGACGCCCACCGCGGGAACAACCACGCACCGGAACGACGACAGCGATGCCGGTTGATACGCTGACCTTGATGGCGGCGCTGCTGGCCGGCCTGCTGGGCGGCGTGCACTGCGCGGCGATGTGCGGCGGCATCGCCACCGGTTTCTCCGCGATGTCGCCGCAGGGTGGCTGGCAACAGGCGGTGCAGGTGAACCTGGGCCGTGTCGGCGGCTATGTATTGGCCGGCGCGATCGTCGGTGGCTTCGGCGCGGGGCTGCTGCGCGTGTTCCGTTTCGACATGTTGGCGATCGGCTTGCGCATGGCCGTGGGCATGGTGCTGGTGCTGGTGGCGATCCGCCTGCTGGATCGACGCGGACGCCTGAATTTCATGCCGCGTCCCGGCGCGCGTTTCTGGCGCTTCCTGCAGCCACTGCAGAAACACCTGCTGCCTGCGGATCGCGCATGGCGACGTATGGCACTCGGCATGCTGTGGGGCTGGTTGCCCTGCGGACTGAGCATGACCCTGCTGACCGCGGCATGGCTGCAGGCCAGCGCACGCGACGGTGCGCTGACCATGGCGGCGTTCGGGCTGGGCACGCTGCCGATGATGATTCCATTGACGTGGTCCGGCGCGCGCATGGGTCGCTGGCTGCAGAAGCCCACCTTCCGCACCACGGCCGCGGTTTTCATCCTGTTCGCGGGACTGGTGACGATTTTCTCGCCCTGGTTGATGCGGGTACCGGCCTTGCACGCCGCACTGGTCGCACTGGGCTGCGCACCACCGCATTGAGGCGTAGAGCGTAGCTTGCTGCGCTGCGCTTGCAGCCACGCGTCGGAGACGTGGCGCCGGCCTGCTTCAAATGCGGCGTTTCGTGAGGCCCCGGCTCTCTGTAGAGCCGAGCTTGCTCGGCTTCTTTTGATCTACGCGAAAATCAGCCGAGCAAGCTCGGCTCTACGTCCGTGCGTAAAGCCGTTTGCGCGATCAACTGCGCGCTTCAGCCATTGCACGCAGCCGCGCCAGGTCGACCAGGGTGACGTGGTGTGGATCATCGGTGGCGATGACGCCGTCCTGGCGCAGGCGGGTGAAGCTGCGGCTCACGGTTTCCACCGTAAGCCCCAGGTAATCGGCGATATCCGAACGCGTCATCGGCAGCACCACGCGTGCATCGCCCAGTCCCTGCCGGCGCCGGCGCGCCGCCATGTCCAGCAGGAAACCCGCCAGCCGCTCCAATGGCGTCATCCGCGCCAGCGACATCAACTTGTCGCGCGTGTCGTCCAGCTCCACGCACGCGCGCTCCAGCAGTTCGCGCTCCAGTTGCGGATGATCGGCGCACAACTGGCGCATGTCCTTCATGGCGAAGGCGCACAGCGTGCTGTCGGTGATGGCTTCGATGGAATGCCGATAGTGGGACGCGCCACTGAAGCCTATGAAATCACCCGGCATCAGGAATCCCGCCACCACCCGACGCCCATCGGACAGCAGGCGGATGCGACGCAAGGCGCCTGCGGTGACGGTGAACACGCCGCGCCGCGCTTCGCCTTCCCGTACCAGCAACTCGCCGCTGCCAAGCCGGACATCGCCCGCCATGCCTTCCAGTTCACGCGCCTGCTCGATCGGCAGTGCCGCACAGACCGCCAGATGGCGCACCAGGCAACCGGCACAGCCGCGCTGGGCCTGCACCGGCAGCGCGGTATCAGGCTCGAGTGGGACGGTAGACCCGTTATGGCGAAGGACGCGGAGATTCACAGGCAGGCAGTCCTCTGTGAGCGGGATCTCCATGATACAGAGGCTGCCGGGCGTGTTATCTAACTGAACAAGCACATTAGTAGTAGACGATTTTCCACCGCGTGCCGGCCGAATCGGTTACAGTGCGCCCCGTTTGCAAGCGGCCGTCCGTTTCCCTTCGGGTTCGCCGGCGCCTCAGGTCACGCCAAAACGACCGATGCGCCCGCCCCCACTCCGACGCCATTCGCCTTGCAGATACGGCCACGCCGCGTTGGTGCCGGCCGCCTACATTCCTCGCAGCGCGGTTCATCGGGAACGCTTCGGGTAATACCTCGATCTCTTCTGATCTCCTGCCGTCCGTGCGTTTGCGCGGGCGCTCGGGTCCGTTTCGATCGGAATACTGGAGCTTCATCGAATGTCTTTTGAAAACCTCGGGCTTTCGCCCTTCCTGCTGCGTGCCCTGAAAGAACAGGGTTACGACACCCCCACCCCTATCCAGACCCAGGCCATTCCGCTGGCTCTGGCCGGCCACGACCTGATGGCCGGCGCACAGACCGGCACCGGCAAGACCGCCGCCTTCGGTCTGCCGCTGCTGCAGCACCTGGGCACCGCGGCGCAGGTGGTCAACGGCCCGCGCAAGCCGCGCGCGCTGATCCTGGCCCCAACCCGCGAACTGGCCGTGCAGGTGCACGACAGCCTGCGCGATTACAGCAAGTACCTGCGCATCCCCAGCACCACCATCTACGGCGGTGCCGGCATGGGTCCGCAGCAGGACGCGCTGCGCCGTGGCGTGGACCTGATCGTGGCGACTCCCGGCCGTTTGATCGACCACATGGACCGCCGCAACGTGGACCTGTCCGGCATTGAAGTGCTGGTACTGGACGAAGCCGACCGCATGCTGGACATGGGCTTCCTGCCCGCGATCAAGCGCATCCTAAGCAAACTGCCGAAGCAGAACCGGCAGACGCTGCTGTTCTCGGCGACCTTCGCCGACAGCATCAAGCAGCTGGCGCAGGAATTCATGGTCGAGCCGCAGCACATCCAGGTCACACCCAGCAACACCGTGGCCGATACCATCGCCCACCGCGTGCATCCGGTCGATGGCACCCGCAAGCGCGAACTGCTGCTGCACCTGCTGGCGGCAGATTCGCGCAAGCAGGCGCTGGTGTTCGGCCGCACCAAGCACGGCTGCGACAAGCTGGCCAAGTTCCTGGAGCAATCCGGCATCAAGGTCGCGGCCATCCACGGCAACAAGAGCCAAGGCGCGCGCCTGCGCGCACTGAAGGACTTCAAGGCCGGTCGCATCAACGTGCTGGTGGCCACCGACATCGCTGCCCGCGGCATCGATATCGACCAGCTGCCGACCGTGATCAACTTCGACCTGCCGATGGTCGCCGAAGACTACGTGCACCGTATCGGCCGCACCGGCCGCAACGGTTCGCAGGGCGAAGCGATTTCGCTGGTCGCGCAGGACGAAGCCAAGCTGCTGCGTGCGATCACGCGCATGCTGAAGCGTGACGTGGAAATCCGCGACGTGCCCGGTTTCGAGCCGATGCGTCCGATCCGCTGGGGCAACGACAACCCGCCGAACGAGCGTCCGGGCGGCAACAACGCCCCGCGTCGTGCCAACACCGCACGTCGTCCGCACGCCGATGCACCGCGCCACGCGCATGCCGGCCCGAAACAGCGCACGGCCGGCAATCCGGGTGGCGGCCAGCGCGATGGCGCACGCAGCCCGAACCCGTACCGCCAAGGTGCGCGTCCGGCACGCTGATCAATCCTTGAGATTGAACAGGAAAGGCCGGCCTTCGGGCCGGCCTTTTGCTTTCAGCAAGCCTGGCTCTTGTGGGAGGGGCTTCAGCCCCGACGCTTTCAGCCAAGAGCTTCGGGGCTGAAGCCCCTCCCACAAAAGCACTCCACGCCTCAGTCCGGGTTCATCAAAGGCCGTGACAACCCATCACTCACCTACAATGCCGCCCATGGATATCTTCAAGATCTTCACCCTCGAAGCCGCGCACCGGCTGCCCAACGTGCCGCCCGGGCACAAGTGCGCGCGCCTGCACGGACACTCGTTCCGCATCGAGATCCGCGTGGCAGGAGAGCCGGGTGCGGACAGCGGCTGGATCATGGATTTCGGCGACATCAAGGCGGCCTTCAAGCCGATCTACGACCAGTTGGACCACCACTACCTCAACGACATCGAAGGCCTGGACAATCCAACCAGCGAACGGCTGGCCATCTGGATCTGGGACCGGCTCAAGCCCGCCCTGCCGGCCCTGAGCGAAATCGTGGTCCACGAAACCTGCACCTCGGGCTGTCGCTACCGCGGCTGAGCCCAATCCCGATGTGGGAGCGGCGTCCCGCCGCGAGCTCTTCGGTTTGAATTGCATAAATCAAGGGCAAAAGCTCGCGGCGGGACGCCGCTCCCACTGGGCCATGTGGTGAAAACCGATCCATACAAGCGTTTGATTACAAACGGGTACTGACCGTTCGTCGGATTTCCATACGCCTGTTGTTGCGCTGCAACAATGAGGTCTGTATATTGCACTGCAACAAATCAGTACAACCCTATCTGGAGACACACCATGTCCGCACAGTTGAATGAGCAGTTCACCACCTTCACCCACCAGTTCGCCGCCGCCGCTGCGCGCGCCAACCGCCTGGCCCTGGAAAATGCCGAAACCATCTTCGGCGTGCAGCTGAAGGCGTTCGAGAAGAACATCGACGCCACCACCGCCTACTTCACCGAGCTGGCTGAAATCCGCGACGTCGAAGCCTACAAGACCGTGTTCCCGAAGGGCCTGCAGATCGCCAAGGACAATGCCGAGCGCGTTGCCGCCGCTAACCAGGAAGTGATCGGCCTGACCCTGAAGACCAACGAAGCCATCGGCCAGCTGGCCAAGAGCCAGTTCGAAGCCGCCAGCGAAACCGCCCAGGCTTCCGTGGCCAAGGCGACCAAGGCCGCCAAGGGCAAGTAAGCAGCACGTAATACCTCGTCGTTTTATTGCGCGGGTCCCTCCCCCCGCGCAGCCGACCCGGCAGCCCCCACGCTGCCGGGTTTTTTATTGCCCGCAGGATTGTGGGGTGACCTTGTGGGAGCGTGCGTAGGAGCGACGTGAGTCGCGAATGCAATCATCGTGAACTACGACATTCGCGACTCACGTCGCTCCTACGCACGCCCACGAACCACACTCACTCCAACGTCAACGCACGCGACATCTGTGCGGCATCCTGATCCGCAGAATAAGGAAGCCTGCCCCAGCAAGGCGCCTGCAGCCGCTGGCGCAGCATTTCGAAATTCTCGTCCTGGCGCTCCATGTCCGCATCCACGTGGTTGGCGATCCAACCCACCAACTGGCAACCGTCGTCCACGATCGCCTTTGCCGTGAGCCGCGCGTGGTTGATGCAGCCCAGGCGCATGCCCACCACCAGCACCACCGGCAGTTGCAGCGCACGCACCAGATGCACCTGGTCCAGCGTGGCCGACAACGGCGCCGCCCAGCCGCCCACCCCTTCCACCACCACGCCGTGGGCCGTGGCGCGCAGGCGCTGGTAGGCGCGCACGATACGGTCGAGTTCGAGCACGACACCCGCGTCCTGCGCCGCGAGTTCCGGCGCCAAAGGCTGTGGCAACGCATATGGATTGAGGTCGGCGTACGCAGGTGCCGGGTCGCTGGCCGCCAGCAGCGCCAGCGCATCGTCGTTGCGCCAGCCTTCGGGTGTCTGCACGCAGCCGCTGGCCACGGGTTTCATGCCCACCGCATGCAGCCCGCGCAGGCGCAGCGCATGCAGCAGCGCGGTGGACGCGACGGTCTTGCCTATGCCGGTGTCGGTACCGGTGACGTAGAAACTGTTCATGGCGTGGAAGAGCCGTGCGGGCTCGGCGAGTGGGGATGACTCGGGGGGACAACGGTGGCGCATGCAGCCGCCACTGGCAAGCGGCCGCTGTTGGCCGCATGGACCCTGAACGCCCTCACATTTAGGGATAGAATCCCATGATGTCCTTCGCCACCCAGACCCTCGCTGGCAGCAAGCCGGAGCAATACGCGCAGTTGGCCGAACAGGCCCGCGCCCTTGTCTTTGGCGAACCGGACCGCGTTGCCAATGCTGCCAACCTGTCCGCGCTTGTCTACCACGCGCTGCCGGATCTCAACTGGGTGGGTTTCTATTTCTTCGACGGCACCGAACTGGTCGTCGGCCCGTTCCAGGGCCAGCCCGCCTGCGTACGCATCGCCCTGGACAAGGGCGTGTGCGGCGCGGCGGCCAGCACGCGCCAGACCCAGCGCATCGCCGACGTCGAAGACTTCCCCGGCCACATCGCCTGCGATGCGGCCTCGCGTTCCGAACTGGTGGTGCCGCTGCTGCGCGGTGCAGAGCTGATCGGCGTGTTCGACCTGGACAGCCCGCGCGTGGACCGTTTCGATGCCGTGGACCAGGCAGGCCTGGAAGCGATTGCCGGCGTGTTCGTGGAGTCCTTGCGTTGACCACCGCCGCACCCAAGCTGCGCAACATCGGACCAAAGTCTGCGGCGTGGTTGCGCCAGGTGGGTTTGCGCACCTACGACGACATCGCCGCGGCGGGCGCCGTGGATGCCTTCCTGCGCGTGAAGCGCGCCGGTTTCCGCCCCAGCCTCAACCTGCTGTATGCGCTGGAAGGCGCACTGGCCGATTGTCATTGGCAGGAAGTGCCTGAAGCACGACGCCTGGTATTGATTGCCGAGCTGGAAGCCGCCACCGCGTTGTTGCCACTCCCACGTGGCCGACAAGCCGCTGGTCCGGTGACCACCACGATGGTGCAGGAAGACGAAGCGCCGTCGTACGGCGGCTTCCTGGACGAGCCCGAGAGCGAAGAGCACGAATAGCGCGAATAGCTATTTGTAGTTCCGGGCTTGCCCGGATGCTCTTTGCATGGAATCAGAATCATCCGAGCAAGCTCGGATCTACAACAGTCGTGCTGACCCGATCCTCGCGTGAGCCATCGTTTGAAGGCAATGCATCGCGCCATCAGGTAGACTGCACGCGCTTCAAGGTGACCCGACGGCGCATTCGTGCACAAGGGTTGAAACGGGAAGCCGGTGAGTCCAACGACCACGGTCGTGCATGACGAGTCCAGCGCTGCCCCCGCAACGGTAAGCGAGCCAGCCAACGCAACCAGCCACTGTGTCAGCAGATTCCGCGGAATCTGCCGGTATTCCTCACGGGATTCCGCATGGGAAGGCGCCACGGCCGAACCAGCACTCTCGCGAGTGACTGCTTCAACTCGCAAGCCCGGAGACCGGCCTTGGGCTCACTGGTTGCAATGCGGCGGGCATTGCGGCGGCGGTCCGTGCTGCGGCCCTTCGCATGCTTGTTCCTGCTTGCAACTCCAATCCCACAACGCGTACGGGTCGTGCGCGATGGAGACACTTGCATGCAACCACGCAACACCACGCACCACATCCTCACGCTGGCCATCGCGCTGGCACTTCCCCACGCCGCGTTTGCACAAAGCGACGAGCGCGCCACCGAACTCGATGAAATCGTGGTCACTGCCACGCGCACGCAAGTCGCCGTGCAGGACAGCCTGCTGCCGGTAGAGGTGATTGATCGCGAAGCGATCGAGCGCAGCCAGGCCCGCTCCTTGCAAGGCCTGCTGCAGGGCCGCGCCGGCATCAGCCTGTCCAACCAGGGCGGCCTGGGCAAGCTGACCACGGTCAATATCCGCGGCACTGAATCCGACCATGTTTTGGTGCTGGTCGATGGCATCCGCGTCGGCTCGGCCACCGCCGGCCTGGCCATGTTCCAGGACTTCCCGATCGACCAGATCGAGCGCGTGGAAATCGTGCGCGGTCCGCGCTCCAGCCTGTACGGATCGGAAGCCATCGGCGGCGTGATCCAGATTTTCACTGTGCGCGGCGGCACCGGCCTGCAGAAGAACCTGCGCGTGGGCGGCGGCAGCAACAACCTGCGCGAAGCCGGCGGCGGTTTCAGCTACCGCGGCGATCGCGCCTGGGTCAGCGCACAGGCGGCCTACCAGGAAACCGACGGCATCAACGCCTGCCGCGGCACCGCCGCCGGTTGGGGCGCAGGGTGTTATGCGGACGAACCTGATGACGACGGCTACCGCAACCTGTCGATCAACCTGCGCGGCGGCATCAACATCACGGATAGCGTGGAAGTCGAAGCCCACTTCCTCAACGCCGATTCCTTCAATGAATTCGACGGCAGCATCTACAGCGGCAACGAATCCGACAACCTGCAGCAGGTGCTCGGCGGCCGACTGGGCTGGACGCCTTCGCAACGCATCAAGGTCACGGCGCAGGTGGGCCGCGCGTTGGACGAATCCGACAGCTACTACGCAGACGCCCTTGCAGGCATGCGCGACTTCGTGGGCACCTTCGACACGCGTCGCGACACTGCATCCGTGCAGGGCGATTTCAGCTTTGGCGAAAAGCAATTGATTAGCGTCGGCGGCGATTGGCAGCAGGATGACATCACCAGCACCACGGCCTTCGACGCGGACAGCCGCGACAACACCGGCGTGTTCGTCGAATACCAGGGCACGTTCGGCACGCAGCAGCTCCAGGCCAGCGTGCGCAATGACGACAACGAACAGTTCGGCAACCACACCACGGGCAGCCTCGGCTGGGGCATGGCCTTCGGCGGCGGCTTCAAGCTCAATGCGAGCTACGGCACAGGCTTCAAGGCACCGACGTTCAACGACCTGTACTACCCGTTCTTCGGCAACCCGGACCTGAAGCCGGAATCCTCGAAGAGTTTGAACATCGGGCTGGCGCAATATGCCAGCACATGGAACTGGACGTTCAACTTGTACGAGACCCGCGTGGATGATCTTGTTTCCTACGATGCCGCGATCTTCCTGCCCAACAACATCGAGAAAGCGCGCATACGCGGTGCCGAATTGACCGGTGCGATCTCGCTGGCAGGCTGGGACTTGGCCGCGCAGGTCAGCCACGCCGATCCGCGCAACCGCACCGACGGCTATAACCGCGACAATGTGTTGGCCCGGCGTGCACGCGACACCGCGCGCGTCGATGTGGATCGCGCTTTTGGTGATTTCCGCTTCGGCATTACCGCCAACGGCGCGAGCCACCGCTTCGACGATGCCGCCAACAGCGTGCGCCTGGCCGGTTATGGCACTTTGGATCTGCGCGTGGAATACGCGCTGCACCGCGACTGGACGCTGCAGGCACGCGCGACCAATGTCTTCGACCGCGAGTACGAAACCATCGCCTGGTACCACCAGCCGGGTCGCGAGTACGGGCTGAGCATCCGTTACCAGTCGGCGAAGTAGAGCAAAAGCAAATCCCCCTCAATCCCCCTTTTGCAAAGGGGGAGGCCAAGCGCAAGCAACACACACGCAACCGATGCATGCGTGGAGCCCTGGAATTCCACGACACGGCCCTGCATGCGCACCCCCTCCTTTGAAAAAGGAGGGCCGGGGAGGATTTGCTCTTCGCACAGGACAACTAGTCCAGCAATTCGCGCATGTCGCCAATTACGCGCACGCCTGCAACCGAATGCGGATCCATTCCGCGCAGGTAGCCATAGGTCACCAACGCCATCGGCACCTTCGCGGCGGCCGCCGTCTGCAGGTCGGTCGCTGAATCACCCACCATCAGGCACTGCGCCGGCTGCAGGCCAAAACGATTGACCGCGTGCAATAGTGGCAACGCGCTGGGCTTGCGCTCAGGCAGCGTGTCGCCGCCGACGATGCATTCGAAATACTGGCCCAGGTCCAACGCATCCAGCAACGGACGCACGAAGCGCTCCGGCTTGTTGGTGCAGACCGCCACCGCGATGCCCGCATCACGCAAGGACTGCAGTGTTTCGACCACGCCCGGATAGACCGTCGGATACAGCAGCAGGCAATCGGCGTAGTGCACCATGAAGCCGGGCATCACTTCATCCAAATCGACGGGCTTTCCGGCATGCGCGAATGCACTGCCCACCAGCGCGCGCGCGCCGTCGCCGATCCAGCCGCGGATGACAGGCTCCTCGACGCGCGGCAACGACCAGTCCACCAGCGTGCGGTTCACGGCCTCGGCGATGTCCGAAGCGCTGTCGACCAGGGTGCCGTCGAGGTCGAAGACGACGAGTGCGTAGGGAAAGCTCAAGGGTTGTCCGCGTGTTTCATGGTCGGCCCACAAGCATACCTGTCCCGCTCGCGGCTGGCATTTTCAGGAATCCCGTTCGTGGTGAGCCTGTCGAACCACGCTCTTGGTGGCATGCGTGGGTTTGCGATAACCCGCGCTCTGCGCGAAAGGCATGGTTCGACAGGCTCACCATGAACGGTATTCTAGGCAAGCTCACCACGAACCGGGTTCTGGGCAAGCTCACTACGAATGGTTTGTTGCCATATCCAGCTACTGGACTACTAGGTCGCGCCCGCTTCGCCGAACAGCGAGCCCTGCGATGCACCCTCTTCACGCTCGCGAAACCCACCCAGCCCCACGCCGACCAGTCGATACAACGTGCCTGCCGGCTGCTCCACGCGGCCACACAGCGATAGCGCGATGTCGGTCAGCACTTCCAATGAAGCCGGCGGTGACTCCGGCGTATGGCTGCGGGTGAGGATGCGGAACTGCGACGTTTTCAATTTCAACACCACCGTTCGGCCCACGCGCTCGGTCTTGCGCGAGGCCTCCCAGATCTTGACTGCCAACCGGCGGATGGTCGGCTCCAGTGCATCAAGCGGCACGTCCTGCGCGAAGGTGTCCTCGGCCGAGATCGATTGAACCGGCTGGTCGGGTTGCACCGGGCGTTCGTCGATGCCGCGTGCACGCCGGTACAACGACGCACCGAAGCTGCCGAAGTGGCGCTGCAGTTCTTCCATTGGGAATTCACGCAGGTCGCTGACGATCTCGATGCCCAGCGCCGACAGTTTTCCTTGCATCACCTTGCCGACGCCGGGAATCTTGGCCACGGGCAGGGGCGCGAGGAACGCATCCACGTGTTGTGGACGGATCACGAATTGCCCGTCCGGCTTGCGCCAGTCCGAGGCGATCTTGGCCAGGAACTTGTTGGGTGCAATGCCAGCCGAAGCGGTAAGCGTCGTTTCCTCGCGGATCTGGCGACGGATGTCTTCCGCGATGGCGGTGGCGCTGGGAAAGTCGGTCTTCGGTTCGGTAACGTCCAGGTAGGCTTCGTCCAGCGACAACGGCTCGACCAGGTCGGTATGGCGCAGGAAAATATCGCGGATGGTTTTCGACGCCGCCTTGTAACGCGTGAAATCCGGCGGCACGAAAATCCCCTGCGGGCACAGCCGCTCCGCGCGCACCGCCGGCATCGCCGAGCGCACGCCAAAGACGCGGGCTTCGTAGGACGCCGCACACACCACCGAACGCGCGCCACGCCAGGCGACGATGACGGGCTTGCCGCGCAGGTCGGGATTGTCGCGTTGTTCGACCGATGCATAGAAGGCATCCATGTCGATGTGGAGGATCTTGCGCACTCGATGCAGCCAGGCCATCTGGAAAACCGACCACGAGGCTAGCACCGCTGGATGGCTTTGCAATCGGGCGTAACTATTTCCCCGATGGAACGAATCCTTCAGGTGTGAGGACGTGCTGGAGCCTGCGCATGCTGGAGCCAGCCCCGCCACCTCGCGCCACCTACCCATCTTTCGGAGAATCCCCATGACATCCCAGACCCGCACCCTGCTGCCTGCCTTCGCCCTTGCCGCCGCGCTTGGCTCCGCCCTTGCCATGTCTGCCACGCCTGTTGCCGCCGCTGAAAAGGCAGCGGCTGCCAAGGAACGCTGCTACGGCATCGCCATGGCCGGAAAGAACGATTGCGCCGCTGGCGCCGGCACCAGTTGCGCCGGATCGTCCAAGACGGACCACCAGGCCAATTCGTGGAAGTACGTGCCCGCCGGTACCTGCACCAAGACCGAATCGAAGACCTCATCGACCGGTTACGGCCAGTTGGCCGCCTTCATGGCCAAGAAGCCAGCCAAAGCCGGCTGAGCAGACGCCGATGCAAGCGATGCATGCCATGCGGATGAATCCACCCTCCCCATCTCCGCATGGCGTGTCTCGTGCACGCCTTGGTACCGGCTTGCCTGCTCGCGCAGGCGCCGGATTCAAGCCACAACACCTGCAAGACTGGATGGAGGATGCAAACGCACCCGCCTTCTTCGAAGTGCATGCCGAAAATTACATGGGCGCCGGTGGCCCACCGCATGCCTGGCTGACACGCATGCGCGAGCAACGACCGATGTCCCTGCACGGCGTGGGCCTGTCGATCGGCACGGAAGAACCATTGGATCGCAATCATCTCGACCGCCTCGCGTACCTGGTGGATCGCTATCAACCGGATGCTGTTTCCGAACACTTGGCCTGGTCCACCCACGGCGACCACTTCCTCAATGACCTGCTGCCACTCACCTATGACACCCGCACGCTGGACCGCGTCTGCACGCACATCGAACAGGTGCAGACCCGTTTACGCAGGCCAATTCTTATTGAAAACCCAAGTATCTATTTCGAGTTCGAAGCCAGCACCTTTTCCGAACAGGACTTCATCCGTCAGGTCGTCGAACGCAGCGGCTGTGGCCTGCTGCTGGACGTGAACAATGTCTATGTCTCGTGCCGCAACAACCAACGCGATCCGCTCGCCTATCTGGATTGCTTGCCGCTACATGCAGTAGGCGAGATCCACTTGGCCGGCCATGCCGAACAGGTGGACGAAGACGGCAACCTGGTGTTGATCGACAACCACGGCGCTGCGGTCACGGACGCAGTGTGGGCGTTGTATGCCCGTGTGCTTTTGCGTACAGGCCCAATCCCCACACTGATCGAATGGGACAGTGATGTGCCTGCCTATGCCGTACTGTCTTCCGAGGCGCATGCAGCAGACCTGAACCTCGATGCGCTGCAGAACGTGCATGACGGGATTGCAGCATGAATGCAATGTCCACCCAATCATCCTTTGCCGCCGCCCTGTGGCAACCCGGGCTGGGCGTGCCTGCCGGCCTGCGCGTCACGGCTGGAATCAATCCAGCGCAACGATTCGCCATACATCGCAATAACATCGTGGTCGCGCTGGTGGATGCACTGGCCGCCGACTTTCGGGTGACGCAAGCGCTGGTAGGCGAAGATTTCTTCCGCGCGATGGCACGCGAGCGTGTGCGCACGGATCCTCCGCGTTCACCGATCATTTCCGAATACGGCGCAGGCTTCGCCGACTTCATTGCAGCATGCCACTCCGCGGCGCCCGTCCCCTACCTGGCCGACGTGGCGCGGCTGGAATACCTGCGCACACAGGCCTACCACGCCGCCGATGCCGATCCGCTCGACGTGTCGCACTTCCACACCTTGCTGGCCACGCCGGAACGCATCGCCGGCACGCGCCTCGCGCTGCACCCGGCCTGCGCCTGGCTGAGTTCGCGATATGCCGTCCATTCGATCTGGGCGGCGCACCAAGGCCTTGCTGACATAAGCGATGCCCGCCTGGGTGCGATTGATCTGGATAAGGCCGAATGTGTCCTGGTGACGCGTCCACAGTCGGACGTGTGCGTGGATCCACTGCCATCGGGCGCCACCGACTTGCTGGATCGCCTGCGCACTGGCATGCCACTGGGCGCCTTGCACATGGATCATCGCCGGCAGGCATCCACGGTGTCGCTTGAAACCCTGCTCGTCCTGCTCATCCAGCACCAGCTGGTGGTGGCGCTGGATTCCACACCGGAGTGATGCGATGAACACTGCGAACCCCACCCTTGCCGATACCATGTTGCGACCACGCGGGCCCACTGCGCGCGCGATCCATGGCATCCATGCCCTGTTCGCACGCATCCCGGAAGACGCGATCAAATTGCTGGCGCGCGTTTCGCTGGCGGTCACATTCTGGACGTCCGGGCAGACCAAGGTTGAAGGCTTTGTGCTCGATCCGATTGGGTGGGACATCGAATTTGGCATGCCGCACGTATCTTGTACCGCCATCGAATTGTTCCGCAGTGAGTACGCACTGCCACTGATCGATCCCGTGCTTGCCACCTACATGGCCGCGATAGCAGAACATGTGCTGCCGGTGCTGCTGCTGTTGGGGCTGGCCACGCGCCTGTCCGCTTTCAGCCTGCTGGTGATGACCCTGGTGATCCAGGTCTTCGTCTACCCGAGCGCCTATCCCACCCATGGTCTGTGGGCGGCGCTGCTGCTGTACCTGATGGCGCGTGGCCCTGGCGTCATTTCACTGGACCGTCTCATTGCCCGCCGCCATGCCTCGAAACATTTGGCACACGGACAGGATTGACGCACCATGGGCACCATCCTCCCGTTCGTGAAGGCTGCTGCGACGGACATCGACCTGCCCGACGGGTGTCGCGCTCCTGCGCCGGAAGACGAACTGTCCGACGGCGAACGTTGGGCGCAATGGATGCTGCAGGCGCAGGATGGCGACCGTGTCGCCTACCACGCGCTGCTGAAAGCATTGACGCCGTACCTGCGCGCGATCACCCGTCGCTACCTGGGACGTGGCGAAGATGCCGAGGATGCGTTGCAGGAAATATTGATGGTGATTCACGGCATCCGCCACACCTACGAACGTGGTCGCCCGTTCAAGCCCTGGTTGAACACCATCGCCAGCCGACGCTGCATCGACCTGCTGCGTCGTCGCGCGCATCGGCTGCAGCATGAGATGGCGGCCGGCGAAGACATCGAAGACGTCGCGCACGCTGGACACGGTCCGGAGGACGCGCTGTCCCGCGAGCACGACGCGGGAACGCTGCAGCATGCCGTCGCCGGACTGCCCGAGCGCCAGCGTGAAGCGATCCGCCTGCTCAAATTGAACGAGCTTTCGCTCAATGAAGCCGCTGCGCAAAGCGACCAGAGCATCGGTTCGTTGAAAGTGGCCTGCCACCGCGCCATGAAATCACTGCAACACTCGCTTGCAAGGCATGCACGCGCAAGAAAGGATCCTTCCCATGACTGACACCGACCTGCTTATCGACCAACTGGCCGCACGCGCCGCGCCGGTCAAGCGCCTGTCCTCGCCATTGCGCCGCACGGCGCTGTGGCTGTTGCTGGCCACGATCATCATCGCCCTGGTCGTCGCCGCTTTCGGCGCACGCCCGGGCTGGCTGCAGGACATGCGCGTGGCGAGCACGGCGATCGAATGGTTCGCCAGCATCCTCACCGGCGCGTTGGCGGCCTATGCCGTCTTCCAGATCAGCGTGCCCGGGCGTTCACCCTCATGGGCATGGCTGCCGCTACCGGCCGCCCTGTTGTGGTTGGGTGGCATAGGCCTGGGTTGCATGGCGGACGTTGCGCGCATGGGCAGCGATGCATTCGCGCTTGAAACCGGCAGTGCCGAATGCGCGTGGGCCATCACCATGACCAGCCTGCCACTGGGGCTGGTCATGTTGTTGATGGTGCGCCATGCCGGCGTAGTTCGACCGGCGCCGACTGCGGTGCTGGCCGCGCTGAGTGCTGCGGCATTGAGTGCGGCTGCCGTCAGCATCATCCACGCCGGTGAGAATGCGTTCATGGTGTTGTTGTGGCACGTGGGCGCGGTCGTGGTTCTGTCCACGCTTAGCGGACTCTTTGGCCGCCACCTGTTCGCCTGGATCGGTTACGCGCAGCGGAACTGACGACCTCCCTACTCCGCCATGCCGGCCGAAAGATCCGCATGCAGCAGCCGATGGAACAAGTGCTCCCCCGCCTCGCGCCGTATCGACAGTCGCCCGGTGGAATAGGCGCGCGAGTTGAGTCCACGCTGCACCGACTTGCAGATGGCCATGTCCTCGTCCTGGATGATGTTGCCCACGTCGATGCTGGCGCGGTTGCGTTCGGCCGCGGCCTCGGACACATCGGCGAAGTAGAAGTCGAAGATCACCTCGGTGCGATCCAATCCCAGCGGCAGCACCAGGTTCACGTCCATCTGGCCCTCGTACCAGTTGACCATGAAGTTGGGGTGCAGCCAGTAGTACAACGCACGATCACCGCCGCGCACGGATGAGAAATCCGCATGGTCGCCGTCCTTGACCATGGGGCTGGACTGCAGGCAGTGGTGGGTGCCGTTCTGGATGGTGTAATTCTTGAAGTCGAGGACGCTGTTCAAGCCCTTGTGCAAATGCGGCACGTGGTAGCCGCCGTCCAGGTAGTTGTCGACGAAGACTTTCCAGTTGCAGTCGAAGAAATAATGGCGGCGCTCGAACCAGTGAAGCTGGTGCAGGTTCAACGCCGCGAATTCCGCGATCAACTCCTGCCCCAGGAATTCCTCAAGGCTCGGGCCTTCGGCATCCAGGCGCACGAACACCCAGTTTTCCCACACGGCCACGGACACAGGGACCAGTCCATGGGAGCTGCGATCAAAGTGGCATTCGCTGTTGAAGCTGGGCGTGCCCTTCAATGCACCTTCCAGCGTGTAGGTCCAGCCGTGGTAGGGACAACGCAGGTTCTTCGCGCAGCCCGCGGCCTCGGTCATCACCGCGGCGGCATGGTGGCGACACACATTGAAGAAGCCACGCAGCATGCCGTCGTCGCCACGCACCACCAGGATCGGTTCGCCGGCGATTTCGCAGGTGACGTAGTCGCCGCGATTGCGCAGCTGGTCCACGCGCCCGGCCATCTGCCAGGTGCGCGCGAAGGTGGTGCGCCGTTCCAGTGCCTCTATGCGTTCGTCGATGTACCACGACGACGGAATGGTGCTGGCTTCGTCCAGCGGCGTCGTCGGGTCGTATTGCGCGATCAGTTCTGCAGGTGTTGGCATGACAGGCTACCGCAGGGTGGCTACCGCTACTGTAGCCGAGTCGTCGCGGTACGCGTCATGGAGCAAACGAAGCAAGGGAAACCATTTTTGTAGATCCGAGCTTGCTCGGATGGTCCTGTCCTCGAGCGAAGAGCATCCGAGCAAGCTCGGATCTACAACAAAATCTGCAGGGCCATGCCTGTGTGGGAGGGGCTTCAGCCCCGACGCTCTTGGACTCAACGCGTCGGGGCTGAAGCCCCTCCCACAAGAGCAAAGGCATGCGGTCGACCCTCAGGGAGTTGGCCGGGGTAAGAACCCAATTGGATGCTTGGGCGACGGGCTTGAGCCCACCCTGTGCCACAGGTGACGCGAGCACCTGGATTACTCGGTCGGCACCGCGGCCGGATCCATCCAGAAGGCTTCCCAGACGTGTCCGTCCAGATCGGTGAAGTCGCGGCCGTACATGAAGCCGTGGTCCTGCAACGGGTTGACGTCACCGTTGCCCCCGTTGGCCGCGGCGAGGGCGTTCAAGGCATCCACGGCGTCGCGATCGTCCAGTGAAATGGCGAGCATCACTTCGCTGGAGGTGGTCGACGGGATTGGGCGATTGGTAAACGTGCGCCATTTGTCGTGGGTCAGCAGCATGACGTGGATGGTCTCGCTCCAGACCATGCAGGCCGCCGTGTCGTCGCTGAAATGCGGGTTGTTGTGGAAGCCCAGGGCTTCATAGAAGGCCATGGAGGCGGGCAAGTCGGCGACGGGCAGGTTGACGAAGATCATGCGTGGCATGGAAGGATCCTTCGGATAATGGATGCCCGGGCGGCGACACGAAGATGCCCGAGCACCGCGATGGAGGGGCATCCAGGGCTTCGCCCTGAGCCACCCCCGCTGGAAACTATTCCACCGTAACGCTCTTGGCCAGGTTACGCGGCTTGTCCACGTCGGTCCCGCGTGCCAAGGCCGTGTGGTATGCCAGCAATTGCACGGGAATGGTGTGCACGATGGGGCTGAGCACGCCGGCATGGCGTGGCGTGCGGATCACGTGCACGCCTTCGGACTCGGTGAAGTTGCTGTCCTGGTCGGTGAACACGAACAGTTCGCCACCGCGCGCGCGCACTTCCTGCATGTTGGATTTCACTTTTTCCAGCAATGCATCATTCGGGGCGATCACTACCACCGGCATTTCCGCATCTACCAGTGCCAGCGGGCCGTGCTTCAACTCGCCCGCCGGATAGGCCTCGGCATGGATGTAAGTGATTTCCTTGAGCTTCAACGCGCCTTCCAGTGCGATGGGATAGTGCAGGCCGCGACCCAGGAACAATGCGTTGTGCTTGCTGGCGAAACGGTGGGCCCAGATGGCAATCTGGGGTTCCAGGTTGAGCGCGTGCTGCACGCTGCCGGGCAGGAAGCGCAGTTGTTCGAGATAGTCGGCCTCCGCTTCCGCGTCGACCTTGCCGTGCAGCTTGCCCAGCACCACGGTGAGCTGGAACAGCGCCGCAAGTTGCGTCGTGAACGCCTTGGTGGAAGCCACGCCGATCTCGGCACCAGCGCGCGTGTAGCAGACCAGTTCGCTGGCGCGCGGGATGGCGCTTTCGGGCACGTTGCAGATGGACAGCGTGTGCGGGTGGCCGAGTGACTTGGCGTACTTCAGCGCTTCCATCGTATCCAGCGTTTCGCCGGACTGGGAAATGGTGACGATGAGGTGCTTGGGGTTGGCATGCGCGGCGCGGTAGCGGTATTCGCTGGCGATCTCGACCGAGCACGGCAGGCCGGAAATGGCTTCGATCCAGTAGCGCGCGGTGAGGCCGGCGTAATAGCTGGTGCCGCAGGCGAGGATCTGCACGCCTTCGATGTCGCGAAGCACCGCTTCGGCATTTCCACCAAACAGTTCGGGCCTGAAGCCATCGGCGATGGCGGCTTCAATCGTATCGGCCAGCGCACGCGGCTGTTCGTGGATTTCCTTCTGCATGAAATGCGTGTAGGGGCCCAGCTCCAGCGAAGCCAGCGACACGTCGGACACGTGCACGTCACGCTGGATTTCCTGGTCGTTGCCATCGAATACGCGCACGCCGGTGCGGGTGAGTTCGGCGGTATCGCCTTCTTCCAGGAAAATCACGCGGCGCGTGGCCTGCAGGATCGCCGACACATCGGACGCGACGAAGTTCTCGCCTTCGCCCACGCCGACCAGCAGCGGGCAGCCCATGCGTGCACAGACCATGCGCTCGGGTTCGCGCCGGCTGACCACGGCCAGTGCATACGCGCCGGTGAGTTCCTTGACCGTGCGCTGCAAGGCCTGCAGCAGGTCATCGCCCTGCTTGAGGTAGTGGTGGATCAGGTGGGCGATGACTTCGGTATCGGTCTGCGATTCGAAGGCGTAGCCGAGTTCACGCAGGCGCTCGCGCTGCTCTTCGTGGTTCTCGATGATGCCGTTGTGCACCAGGGCCACGCCGTGGCTGATGTGCGGGTGCGCGTTGGCTTCGGTGACCCCGCCATGCGTGGCCCAGCGGGTGTGGCCGATGCCCACGTTGGCGTGGAAATTCTCGGCGGCCGCCGCGCCCTCCATTTCCGAGACCCGGCCGGTGCGACGTACCCGCCGCACGTCATTGTCGGCCAGTACCGCGATGCCTGCGGAATCGTAACCGCGGTATTCCAGCCGCTTCAGTCCTTCGATGAGTACCGGAACCACATCGCGATCCGCGATCGCGCCAACGATGCCGCACATGTATGACCTTTCCTTGCTTGCCGGGTATCCAGTGTAAACGCGGAAAACCGGGCGGACCGTCCGTGCGGACAGCAGTGTGTCCGCGCGGACACTTGTCTTGAAAATATTGTCGTTCCCAATCAATGGCTTGCGATTGGCACAACCATTGCTTCGTACTTGGCATCCAAGACCCAGCCAGCACGGACACCCGACCACCCCATGGAAACCCGCGACCCTTTCCGCATCCGCGATACTTCGGCCCAGGACCAGGTGATCAAGCCTGCCGCTTCGGCGCGCCGGCGCATTCCCAAGGCCTGGCTGATGGGTGGCATCGCTGCTGCCCTCGTGCTGGTGCTGGCGGCCTGGGTGGCCAAGGGCTGGCTGTCGGGCGGCTCGTCCTTCGACTCCTCCCGGGTGCGCATCGCCGAAGTGACCCGCGGCGACCTGGTCCGCGACATCTCCGCCGACGGCAAGGTCATCGCCGCCAACAGCCCCACGCTGTATGCCATCGCCGGCGGCACGGTCGCGCTGAAGGTCGTGGCCGGTGACGTGGTCAAGAAGGGCCAGGCGCTGGCGGAAATCGACAGCCCCGAGTTGCGCAGCAAGCTGGCGCAGGAAGGTTCGACCCTGGCCAGCCTGGAAGCAGAAGCCAGCCGCGCGATCCTGGATGCGCAGATCACCCGTTCCAATGCGTCGAAATTGTTGAACCAGGCGCAGATCGAGCGCACCGCCGCGCAGCGCGACCTGGAACGCTACAAGCGCGCCTACGAAGGCGGCGCGGTATCGCAGAACGATTTCGCGCGGGCGCAGGACGAGCTGAAGAAGGCCGACATAGGCCTGGCCGCCGCGCGCCAGGATTCAGGCCTGCAAGGCGAAGGCGCGGGCCTGGATTCGCGCAACAAGCGCTTGCTCGCCGACCGCCAGCGCTCGGTGGTCACCGAGCTGCAGCGCCAGGTCGACGCACTGACCGTGCGTGCCCCCTTCGATGGCCAGATCGGCCAGGTGCAGATTCCACAGGGCACCAACGTGGCGACCAACGCACCGATCCTCAGCGTAGTCGACCTGAGCCTGTTTGAAGTGGAGATCAAGGTCCCGGAAAGCTTCGCCCGCGACCTGGCCATCGGCATTCCCGCGCAGATCACCAGCAACGGCGTGCAGTACGCGGCGCAGGTGTCGGCGGTATCGCCCGAAGTCGTCAACGGCGAGGTCAATGCCCGCCTCCGCTTCGACAACGGCAAGCAACCGCCCGGCCTGCGCCAGAACCAGCGCCTGTCCGCGCGCATCGTGCTGGACACGCGCCGCAACGTGCTGATGGTGGAGCGCGGACCGTTCGTGGAACAGGGCGGCGGTCGCTACGCCTATGTCGTCGATGGCAGCAGCGCCGCGCGCCGCCCCATCCAGACTGGCGCCAGCAGCCTGGGCGCGGTGGAAATAATTTCCGGCCTGCAACAAGGCGAGAAGATCGTGGTCTCCGGCAGTGATCTGTTCGGGGATGCGGAACGCGTGACGATCAACTAGTGAACTCCGTCGTCGTCATTTGTTTCGCCGTCATCCCAGCGAACGCTGGGACCCATTTTGACCTTGTCTTTGACTCTCTCTCCCAAAGGCAACTGCAAGATCAAGATGGATCCCAGCGTTCGCTGGGATGACGAACCAGGTTTTTACATAGCAGTGAATCACTGACTAGACAAAGTCGGCGACTGAAAACCGAAAAATCAGAAACCAAGAACCACAACCCAATAACTCCAGAGGAACTCCCAATGCTCGACATGCGCCAGGTCACCAAGGTTTATCGCACCGCCATGGTCGAGACGCACGCGCTGCGCTCGCTCGACCTGCACGTGAAGGACGGCGAATTCGTCGCCGTCACCGGGCCGTCGGGCTCGGGCAAGACCACCTTCCTCAACATCGCCGGCCTGCTGGAGGATTTCACCGGCGGCGAGTTCAGCCTGGACGGCGAGAACGTCAAGGGCCTGTCCGATGATGCGCGCAGCAAGTTGCGCAACCAGAAGATCGGCTTCATTTTCCAGGGCTTCAACCTGATCCCGGACCTGAACCTGTTCGACAACGTCGACGTGCCGCTGCGCTACCGCGGCATGCCGGCCGGCGAGCGCAAGCAGCGCATCGAGGAATCACTGGCACAGGTTGGCCTGGCCTCGCGCATGAAGCATTTCCCGGCCGAACTTTCCGGCGGCCAGCAGCAGCGCGTGGCCATTGCGCGCGCACTCGCCGGCAGCCCACGCCTGCTGCTGGCGGACGAGCCCACCGGCAACCTGGATTCGCAGATGGCACGCGGCGTGCTGGAGCTGCTGGAAGACATCAATGCCAAGGGCACGACCATCATCATGGTCACCCACGACCCGGAGCTGGCCGCGCGCGCGCAGCGCAACGTGCATATCGTCGACGGCATGGCCACCGACGTGTCGGTGGAACCGCGCCTGGTGCGAGTAGCGCGCGAAGAACTGGTAGCAAGAAGTGAGGAACTGGAAGCGAGAAACCTGGATTGAATTGAGGAGTGAGTTTAGAGGAGTGAGGAGTGAGTAAAAGCACTTTCCGATCGCCCCCGCTCACTTCTCACTCCTCTCCGCTCACTTCTCACTTCTCGTTCCTCTTCACTCGTTCCTAGGGGCTTCCCATGTTCGGCTATTACTTCAAACTCGCGCTGCGCAGCTTCAAGCGCAACAAGGTGCTGACCGCGCTGATGGTGCTGGCCATCGCCCTGGGCATCGGCGCCAGCATGACCACGTTGACCGTGTTCCACGTGCTGTCGGGCGATCCGATTCCGCAGAAGAGCGACAGGCTTTTCTATCCACGGCTCGAACCACGCACCAAGAATGGCGCGATCCCGGGCGAAGAACCGGAAGAGCAGCTGACGCGCTTCGACGCCGAAGCCTTGCTGCGCGGCAAGCGCGGTGATCGCCAGGCCATGATGACCGGAGGCAACGTGTCGGTGGAGGCGCAGGACGGAAAGCTGGATCCGTTCTCCGCGGAAGCACGCTACACCTCGAGCGATTTCTTCCCGATGTTCGACGTGCCGTTCCAGCACGGCGCGGGCTGGAGTGCGGCCGATGACGAAGCGCGCGCGCAGGTCGCGGTCATTTCCAGGGCATTGAACGAAAAACTGTTCAACGGCGGCAACAGCGTAGGCAAGTCGCTGCTTGCGAGCGGCAACACCTTCCGCATCGTCGGCGTGCTGGACGAGTGGCGGCCCGCGCCGAAGTTCTACGACCTGACCAATGACATCTACAACGAGGTCGAGCAGGTCTTCGTGCCGTTCAGCACGTCACGCGCGCTGAAGCTTGGCACCTCGGGCAACATGAATTGCTGGGGCGACGCCAGCGGCGAAGAAGAAGGTTCACTCGGCCCCAATGCGCCCTGTGCCTGGCTGCAGTATTGGGTGGAGCTGGATACACCGGAGAAAGCCGCGGCCTACAAACAATACCTGGTCAATTACTCCGACCAGCAGCGCGCCGCCGGTCGCTTCGAACGACCCACCAACGTTCGCCTGGACAGCGTGATGGAATGGCTGGACTTCAAGCAGGCCGTGCCGGGCGACGTGCGCCTGCAGGTGTGGCTGGCATTCGGCTTCCTGCTGGTGTGCCTGCTGAATACCGTAGGCCTGTTGCTGGCGAAGTTCCTGCGTCGTTCCTCCGAGATCGGCGTGCGTCGTGCGCTGGGTGCCTCGCGCCGCGCGATCTTCGCGCAATGCCTGATCGAGGCGGGCACGGTGGGACTGGCAGGCGGCATCGTCGGGCTGGGCCTGGCCTGGCTGGGACTGTGGGCGGTACGCCATCAACCCGCCAGCTACCTCGAACTCGCGCATCTGAATCCAACCATGCTGCTGACCACGTTCGTCCTGTCCATCGTCGCCAGCCTGTTGGCCGGCACGCTGCCCGCATGGATGGCGATGCAGGTGACGCCGGCGATGCAGCTCAAGTCGCAGTGAAGTAAGCCGACCCCCATCCCAACCTTCCCCGCTCTGCACACCCTGCGGGTGCCGCACGCGGAGGAAGGGGCTGAAAGAGCCAACACGGAGAAACACCATGGAAATCCGCCCCATCCTGTCCAGCCTGAGTCGCCACAAGGCTGCCGCCGCACTCATCGTGCTGGAAGTGGCGCTGTCCTGCGCCATCATCTGCAACGCGGTGTTCCTCATCAGCACCCGCGTGGAGCGCATGCAGCGCCCCACCGGCATGGCCGATTCGGAAATCGTGCGCATCAATGTCGCCGGCATCGGCGATGACGAGAATGCGGATGCACTGGTGAAGCAGGACGTCGCCAGCCTGCGCGCCATTGCCGGGGTGAAGTCGGCTTCGAGCCTCAACCACGTGCCGTTCGACAATTCGTCCTGGAACAGCTCGATCAGCCTGCTGCCCGAACAGGAAAGGCCGAACATGAATGCCGGCATCTACCTGGGCGACCAGCTCGTGCAGACATTGGGACTCACACTGGTGGAAGGCCGTGACTTCAATGCCGACGAATACGCCAACTTTGCAGCACTCAACGAAACCAATGCCAAGGTCAACATCCCGGCGGCCATCGTGACCCGCACGGTGGCGGAGAAACTGTTCCCGGGCGAAAGCGCGGTGGGCAAGAACATCTATTCCTGGAACAGCGACAACAAGCCGCACCGGATCGTCGGCGTGGTCGACAAGCTGATACGCCCGAATGACAACGGCGGTCCCGCCGAAGCGCAATACTCGATGATCCTGCCCATCCGTGACATCAGCATGGGTCGCTTTGCCTTGCGCACCACGCCGGAGCGTCGCGACGAAGTGTTGAAGGCCGCGGTGGCCACGCTGGAGAAGAACAGCGCGCGCCGCATCATCCTGCGACAGGATTCCTTCAGCGACGTGGCCCAGAAGTACTACCAGCAGGATCGCGCGATGGCATGGCTGCTGATCTCGGTGATCGTGGCCCTGCTGGTGGTGACTGCACTGGGCATCGTGGGGCTGGCGAGCTTCTGGGTGCAGCAGCGCACCAAGCAGATCGGCGTGCGCCGTGCACTGGGCGCGACCCGCGGCCAGATCCTGCGCTACTTCCAGACCGAGAACTTCCTGCTGGCCAGCATCGGTATCGTGCTGGGCATGGTGCTGGCCTACGCCATCAACCAGCTGTTGATGGGCAAGTACGAGTTGCCCAGGCTGCCGCTGATCTACCTGCCGGTTGGCGCCGTGCTGCTGTGGCTGCTGGGACAGGTCGCGGTGTACGGCCCGGCGCGCAAGGCCGCTTCCGTGCCACCGGCGGTCGCTACCCGCAGCGCTTGAAATGACCAACTGTGGGCGGGGTTGACCAGCCATTCGGCTGGTCAACCCCGCCCACAACGAACCCGTCGGTTCGCTTTTCGAGGTTCATGGTTCGCTGTTTATAGTCGTGCTTCCCTGTCCGGACCGGTACCGCCATGAACAAACCACTGACCCTTTCACTGTCATTGCTGTTCGCGGTGTTCGTGACCTGCACCCCCGCGCACGCACAGGACAAGGACATCGCCTCCGACGCGGGCGTATTCGTGTCGGAAGGCACGCTGGATACCTATGTCGGCACGTACCAGGTTTCGCCCGGCTTCGACGTGCGGGTCTGGCGTGAAGGCGATAGCCTGATGGTGCAGGCGAGCGGCCAGGATACGTGGCCGTTGCTGGCGCAGTCGGAAAGCGTGTTCTACGTGACCGGGCTCGCCGCGAAATTCACCTTCGGCTTCAACGCCGCTGGCGAAGCAGATCACCTCGTGATGTTGATGGACGGTCGCGAGACCAAGGCGATACGCAGGTAATCCTTCCACACGACCGGACCGGCATTCCCATGACGAGACACGCGCTTCTTCCCGCTTTCATGCTGCTGTTCGCCACGGTGCCGATGGCACATGCCGCCGAACCTGCCGCCGCGGCGCACGACGATCTGTTCCGGCAGGTCTCGCAACTCGACAGCGCAGCCTTCGACGCCTTCAACCACTGCAGCGATCCCGCGCAGCTGCAGAAGCATGCAAGCTACTTCGATGCGAACGTGGAGTTCTACCACGACACCGGCGGCGTTACCTGGACACGCGAGGCGATGCTGGCCAACACGGCGAAATACGCCTGCGGTAATTTCACCCGCGAACTGGTGCCCGGCACGCTGAAGGTCTTCCCGATCAAGGATTTTGGCGCCATCGCGCAAGGCACGCATCGTTTCTGCCAGGCCGTGTCAGGCAAGTGCGAAGGCTTGGCGGATTTCGCCATCGTGTGGCGCAACCAGGGCGGCACGTGGGAAATGACCCGCGTGCTGAGCTACGGCCATCGCGCCTCGGCTGATACGCAATAACGCTACGATATCGCCATGCCCAACCTGCTGATCATCGACGACAACCCGGCGGTCGCCACCGCGCTGGACGTGCTGTTCTCGCTGCATGACATCTCCACCCTGCATGCCGAGACACCGGAAGCCGGCCTGGCGATGCTGCGCACGGAGTCGGTGGACCTGGTGATCCAGGACATGAACTTCACCGCCGACACCACCTCGGGTGACGAGGGCGAGGCCTTGTTCGCGGCCATCCGCGCGACACACCCCGACTTGCCCGTGATCCTGTTGACGGCGTGGACGCACCTCAGCAGCGCCGTGGACCTGGTGAAAGCCGGCGCGGCCGACTACATGGCCAAGCCCTGGGACGATCGCAAGCTGCTGGCCACGGTCAACAACCTGCTGGAGCTGGCCGAAGCACGCAGCGAACTGGACCGCCGCCGCAACCGCGAACGCGCACGGCAGGAACAACTGGCGAGCAAATACGACCTGCGTGGCGTGATCTTCGACGACCCAGCCAGCGAACGCATCATCGCCCTCGCCTGCCAGGTGGCACGCTCCGACCTGCCGGTGCTGATCACCGGCCCCAATGGCAGCGGCAAGGAAAAAATAGCGGAGATCGTGCAGGCCAATTCCTCGGTGAAGAATGGCGCATTCGTCACGCTCAACTGCGGCGCATTGCCGTCGGAACTGATCGAGGCCGAACTGTTCGGCGCCGATGCCGGCGCGTACACCGGCGCCAACAAGGCCCGCGAAGGCAAGTTCGAAGCGGCCGATGGCGGCACCCTGTTCCTTGACGAGATCGGCAACCTGCCGTTGGCCGGGCAGATGAAACTGCTGCGCGTGCTGGAAACCGGGCGCTTCGAACGCCTGGGTTCAAACCGCGAACGCCACGTCAGCGTGCGCGTGATCAGCGCCACCAATGCAGACCTGCCTGCACTGATCCGCGATGGAAGTTTCCGCGAAGACCTGTATTACCGGCTCAACGCCATCGAGCTGTCGTTGCCGCCGCTGGCCGAGCGCCCCGGCGACATCCTGCCGCTGGCGGAGAGTTTCCGTCCCAAGGACAAACCTATCGGTGAAAGCGCGCGCACGGCACTGCTGCGCCATCCCTGGCCCGGCAACGTGCGCGAATTGCGCAACGTCATCCAGCGCGCGGGACTGTTGGCGAACGGAGATCGCATTGAAGTGGCCGACCTCAACCTTCCAAAAGCGTCGCTGCAAAGGACGGTGGTCGTGCAGGAACCCGATCGTGCCGCGATTGAATCCGCGCTGGCGCGCGCGGGTGGCGTGATCGCGCAGGCTGCCGCCGACCTGGGCCTCAGCCGCCAGGCGCTGTACCGGCGCATGGACCGGTTCGGGCTCAAGCTGCCATGAGCATGCCTCGATGATCCGCCGGTCCGTTGCTGGCCGGCTGTTGTTCTGGTTGCTGCCGCTGTTCGCGGCCGCGATTGCATTGCCCCTGCTGCTGATGCAATGGCTCGACGATGCAAGGCTGGTGGCGATCCTGTCCGCATTGGCCATCGTGCCGTTGGCCGCATGGATCGTGCGGCGCGCGTTGGCACCGCTCAACTCGTTGTTCCGTGCGCTATCCGGCAGCGTCAGCACCTACCGCGATGGCGAATACAACTTCGGCATCCACTGGCCTGGACGCGACGACCTCGGTGACCTGGTGCGTGCGCACGCCGAACTCGGTGACGTATTACGCGAACAACGCCAAGGACTCGTGGAACGCGAGCTGCTGCTGGACACGATGGTGCAGAACACGCCGGTGGCGATGCTGCTGGTGGCCGCGGGCGGCGACGGCGTGCGCCGGGTGGTGTTCGCCAACCTCGCGGCGCGCAAGCTGCTGCACGGCGGCTGGAAGCTGGAGGGCCAACGCCTCGACGACCTGCTGGCCGACGCGCCGCTGGAGATGCGCGAAGCAATGGAGCGCGGTGGTGATGGCCTGTTCGCGATCGGCAGCGACGAGGTCGATGACGAAGAACAGGTCTACCACCTCGCGCGCCGCCACTTCCGCCTCAATGGCCGCAAGCACGAATTGCTGCTGCTGCGCCTGCTGACCAATGAATTGCGACGACAGGAAGTGCAGACCTGGAAGAAGGTCATCCGCGTGATCAGCCATGAGTTGAACAACTCACTGGCACCGATCGCGTCATTGGCGCATTCCGGTGGCGAACTGGTGCGGCGCGGACGCCAGGATCGGCTGGAGGACATCTTCGGCACCATCGAGGAGCGGGCGCGCCACCTCGAAGGCTTCATACGCGGCTACGCGCGATTCGCCAAGCTGCCGCAACCGCTGTTGAACACGGTGGACTGGAACAGTTTCCTTGAAGGCCTGCAACGACAGATTTCGTTCGACCTGGAAACGCCCATCGACGGCCTCAGCAGCCGCATCGACCAGGCGCAAATGGAGCAGGCGCTGTTGAACCTGCTGAAGAACGCGCATGAAGCTGGCGGCGAAGGCACGCCGGTCAGCGTGCGCCTGATCCGCTTGCCCGAATGGTTGCGCATCGAAGTACTCGACCGCGGCGCAGGCATGAACGAATCGGTGTTGCAGAATGCACTGGTGCCCTTCTATTCAACCAAGCGCAACGGCACCGGCCTGGGGCTGGCCCTCACCCGCGAAATCGTGGAAGCGCATGGCGGGCGGCTGTCGCTGCACAACCGCGAAGGCGGTGGGTTATGCGTGGCGATCCAGTTGCCCGACGCGTAGCGTGCGCCATGCGCACGACCTTGGAATTCGGGCTCGTGCGCATGGCGCACGCTACTTCTCACTCGGCGGCAAGCTCTCGCACAAAGAGAGAGAGGGAAACGTCAAATGCAATTGCTTGTTGCCTGGCGCGGGCCAGCCAATCAGGTTGCGGCAACTAGCAGCTTTCGCTGCATCACCACGCGCAGCTCAGGGGGAACGCCGAGTATCCGCTCATTCTCGATGATGACGGCAAGCTGTGGCCCCCACTGGTTTTCGTCCCTTTCGACAAAGCCGCGCGCCGCATAGAACGGCGCATTCCATGGCACGTTGCGCAGCGTGGACAGCGTGATCGATTGCAGGCCGCGTGCCGCTGCGAGCACGCAAACCGACTCAAGCAAGGCAGTGCCGATGCCACGCCGTCCGTGTCCCGGCACTACATCCATTTCAAACAGGTGGGCGTGCCCATCGACCTGGCCACATAGCGCAAAACCCACGGCATGTCCGTCCACGTCGGCCACGCGCAGGATGCCTTGCGTGGTGCCCTCATGCAGGTCTTGAGCTGAAAGGCTGTGCATGGCGAACAGGTCGTGGGTACCCAGACCAAGCAGCAAGGCAGCGGCACGTCGTTGCACGTCCAGCAAACGCTCGATGTCCGCTTCTCCCGCGGCACGAATGACGAAACCTGCCATCAGGCTATTTCTTCCTTGGCCGTTGCCAGCCTTCCAGTGTTTGCTGGCGCGCGCGCGCCACGGTCAGTGCGTCGGCCGGCGCGTCTTTGCCGATGACCGAACCCGCGCCGATGGTCGCGTTCTTGCCAATCGTGACCGGCGCGACCAGTGCCGAATTGGAGCCGATGAAGGCACCGTCTTCGATGGTGGTGGTGGTTTTGTTCACGCCGTCGTAGTTGCATGTGATGGTGCCCGCGCCGATATTGACGCCGCTGCCAATCACGGCATCGCCCAGGTAGGTCAGGTGGTTGGCCTTGCTGCCGACGCCGAGCGTAGCCTTCTTGGTTTCGACGAAGTTGCCGACGTGCACGCCATCGGCGAGCACGGTGCCGGGACGCAACCGTGAATACGGGCCGATCTGCGCCGCGCCTTCGGTGACCACGCCCTCCAGGTCGCAGTGCGCGCGCACCAATGTACCGGCGCCGAGCTTCACGTCCTTCAACCGCGTGAACGGGCCGATGCTGACGCCATCACCCAGTTCGACCGTGCCTTCCAGCACCACGTCCACGTCGATCTCCACGTCGCGGCCGACGCTGACCGTGCCGCGCTGGTCGAAACGCGCCGGGTCCAGCAGGCGTGCGCCCTGCGCGCAGATCGCACGCGCCTGGCGCACCTGGAATGCGCGTTCAAGTTGCGCAAGCTGCCACGGATCATTCGCACCTTCGGCTTCGATGGGTTCGCTGACCAACACCATTTCCGCCGCACTGAACTCACTCGCCGCCGCGGCGAATACGTCGGTGAGGTAGTACTCGCCCTGTGCGTTGTCGTTGGACAACTGCGAGAGCCAGCGTTTCAACGCGGTGGACTCCGCGGCGATGATGCCGGTGTTGATGACGCGGATGCGGCGCTGTTCTTCGTCGGCATCCTTCTGTTCGACGATGGCGGCCACGCGTCCCTCGGCATCGCGCACGATGCGGCCGTACCCGGTGGGATCGGCGACCTCGGCGACCAGCACGGCCAGTCGGCCCGGCGCTTCCAGCAGGCGTGCAAGCGTTTCACTTCGGATCAACGGCACGTCGCCGTAGAGCACCAGCGCGGTGGCCGCGTCCGGCACTTGCGGTATGGCTTGTTCGACCGCGTGCCCGGTGCCCAATTGCTGCGCTTGTTCGGCCCACTGCAGGTCGGGCTGGTCGACGAAGGCGGCACGCACCTGCTCGCCGCCGTGCCCGTAGACGACGTGGATGCCTGCAGGATCCAACGCGCGTGCCGCGGCGATCACCTGCGCGAGCATCGGTTGGCCCGCGATGGGCTGCAACACCTTGGGCTTGGACGAACGCATGCGCTTGCCTTCGCCGGCAGCGAGGATGATGACGTGCAGGGGTCCGGCCATGTGCGCTCCTTCGTTCAATGTCAGCCCATTCTAAAACGCTGCGCTGGTAGCATGCGCGCGATGACGCCATCGCCAGCCTCCGTCTCGCCCCGGGATTCATCCCTCGGCCCGTCCACCAAGCGCTGGCACATCGGCGTGCTGTGGGCTGGCGTACCGCTGTGCGTGCTGGGCTTGTTGCACTACCGGCTGTGGGAACAGTGGCCCTCGGGCCGCTTCGGCGAACTCCTGCTGCTGTCGTTGCTGGCCTGGGGGGCATCGTGGGTGCTGCGGCGCTTCGCCGGTTGGTCATGGGCCAGTGCGCAGGCGCTGGTCTGGAGCACGGCGTTGCTTGTGTTTGCAGGCGTAGTGCCGACGGCGGCCACGGCATTGCTGGGCGTGGCGGCGCTTGCGCTGGGCGGATGGGTGGCGCGTAGCGAACATCCCGCGCTGCAGGCTGCATGCGGCCTGGTCATGCTGGGAGCAACGCTGGGCTGGCTGTTGCCGCTGCCCATGCACACGCGCTGGCTGTATCTGGGCATGTGCGTGGTCCTGTTAGTGCTGCGAAGAGAGGCGTTGGCCGCCTCATTCAAGCAGGCGCGCGAAGGATGGCGCATCGCCGTCGCTTCCGCGCCACGCCCTGCTGCACTGGCCGTGCTGGCCATGGGCCTGGCCAGCACCGGTGCATGGTTGCCTACGCTGCAGGTCGATGACCTTGGGTACCACCTGCGCCTGCCGTGGATGCTCTTGCAGGAAGCACGTTATGCGCCCGATCCCGAGACCCACGTCTGGGCATTGGCGCCGTGGCTGGGCGATGTGTTGCAGGCCGTTCCACACATCATGGGTGGCGCGGAAGCGCGCGGCCCACTCAACGCACTGTGGATGCTGATCACCGCTGCTGGCGTTTGGCAATTGGCGAACGCGCTGGGTGGTGGCGCACGTGCGCGCTGGGCCTCGGTAGCGCTGTACGCCAGCATTCCATTGACCGCTGCGCTGGCCGGCAGCATGCAGACCGAAGCGCCCACCACGGCGCTGTTGGTGTGGCTGGCAGTGTTGATTGCGCGTAATACTGCCGCGGGAACACGCGGCCTTTACGTTGGCGCGATACTGGTGGGCGGATTGCTGGCCCTCAAGCTCGCCGCGGTGGTTGCCGCGTTGTTGTTGCTTCCATGGGCAGCATGGCGGCACTGGCCGCTGCCTCGGCTGCGCCAACTATCCGCCGCGACAATGATTGCGTTGGCGCTGGGCAGTAGCAGCTATGTGTATGCCGGCGTGATCAGCGGCAATCCTTTCCTTCCGCTGTTCAATGGCTGGTTCCAGTCGCCGTATTTCCAGTCCTCGAATTTCGGCGACCTGCGTTGGCACGCCGGGTTCAATCCCTTGCTGCCCTGGAACCTGACCTTCGATACCGGGCGCTACCTGGAAGCCTTCGCCGGCGGCGGCGGTTTCGTGCTGGTCGCGCTGTTGGGCGCGTGGCTGTTGGCCTTTACCCGGCGCCAGACGCTCCTCGCGGCCGTGGTGATGACCATGTCGATCGCCGTCCCACTGATCCCGATGCAGTACCTGCGCTATGTGTTCCCTGCCTGCGTGATGCTGCTGCCGCTGCTGGTGGTGACGGCCTTCCACTTCGATCCGCGCCGTGCGGCCTGGTTGGTGCTTGGCGTGTGCGTGCTGAATTTCGCCTTCCAGGCCAATGGCCACTGGATGCTGCGCACCGGCGCACTCAAGCAGACCATCCTTGCGCTGGGCGATGACCAGCCGCTGTTCGCGCACTACGCGCCGGAGCGCATCCTCCTGGCCGAATTGCGCGCAGCCGGGGGTCCGGGCGGCAATGTGCTCGCACTGGATCCGGGTATCGCGTTCTCCGCCGAAATGGGATCACGCAGCCGGATGACCTCGCCCTACGATCCCTCGATCGCCGAGGCTGCCAGTGCCGCGAATGCGGACTCCACCGGCACGGCATGGGAGCAGCTGTTGCAACGCGAAGGCATCAGCGACGTACTGCTGCGGCCGGAAAGCCTCACTCCTGCACAACGCAGTGGCCTTGAACGCGCGGGAGCAAAATTGCGCGCGTCCGCAGGCGTCGCGCAATGGTGGCAACTCCCGGTCAAGGACGATGCGCCATGAGCGTACTCAGGCAGGGCCGGCATTACCTGCTGATCGGCATCCTGCAATGGTTCCTGGATTGGGGCGTGATGGTGGGGCTGACCCATGCCGGCATGGCCATCGAGCCGGCCAATGTCATCGGCCGCATCAGCGGTGCCTTGTTGGGTTTCTGGTTGAACGGCCGCATCACCTTTGCCGGCGACCACCACCGCATGGGACGCAAGCAATTCCTGCGCTTCCTGTTGATGTGGCTCGCCACTACCGCCATCAGTACGTGGGCCATGGGCAGCATCGACGACTGGTTCGGTTTGCGTTGGGCCTGGGCGGCGAAACCTGCGGTGGAAATCGTGCTGGGCGTGATCGGGTTCGTGCTGTCGCGGCATTGGATCTACAGGCACTAAGTATGTGCGTTGCACCGGCCTGACCGGATGCTTTCGCTTCGTAGGTCAGAGCTTGCTCGGACCTACAACGAATGGAAAAGAAAACGCCGGCGCGAGGCCGGCGTTTTCGAATCACTGCTTTGCAACGATGCCTCAGTGCTTGAGGTTCTTGCGCAAGCGCTCCAGCGCCTGCAGCTGCACGGTTGCCTCGACCAGCTTCTGCTGCGCTTCGGCCACGTCCATGGCTTCGCCACGGTTGGCGAGGATGCGCTCGGCTTCTTCCATCGCGGCGCGGACCGCGGCTTCGTCGATGTCGCTGGCGCGGATGGCGGTGTCGGCCAGCACGGTCACGACCTGCGGCTGCACTTCCAGGATGCCGCCACCGATGGCGAAGTCCAGCTGTTCACCACTGGGCAAGGTGACGACGACCTTGCCCGGCTTCAGGCGCGTGATCAGCGGCGCATGGCGCGGGGCGATGCCCAGCTCACCCTGCTCGCCGGTGGCGACGACCAGCGTGGCTTCGCCGTGGAAGATTTCCTGCTCGGCGCTGACGATGTCGCAACGGATGGTGCTACTCATTTCTCTGATCCCGAAATTGCGGCCTTGAACTGCTCGTTGTTCATCAACTGTTTCACGACATCATCGGTAGTAAGGGTTACCGCTTGTTTGACGAAATCACCTTTCTCGATTAATGCCTTGCCGATAATCGTGTCATTCCATATTTGACGCGAGCCATCGTGCAAGGAAAACCTTACCGTCATTTTGGTTCGCATCTTGCTCGACCAGAAGCCCATCAGGATCTCTTCGTCGAAATCCTCGAGAGACGCTGTCAGTACCAGCCCACTGGTATCTGAAAACACCCCAGCTTCCTTCAACGATGCGGATACACCGTCTTTTACATATTCAACAAGAGGTTTCGGCGCCAGATATGCACCAGACATCGTGTTGTTGTACATGTTCTTTTTGTTGAAAAGCAGCGCTGGATTCTCTACGCCGCGATTGTCACCAAAAAGACCGATTTGCACTGCTTTCCCGGAGATTTTCGCTGCTGCCTCGCGGTCGACGCTTGGCACATAGTCCACTTGCTTCACAGTTTGCGTGAGCGCACAGCCACTACCCGCTATAGCCAAGAGCAAGACGAACACCAGTTTAATCTTCACCTTAGCTTCTCCATAAGACAGGTTTACGGCCATGGTGGGCCAAGGCCCACCCTACGAGTGTCGTTACGCCTTCTCAGCCAGCTTCTTGGCCTTCTCGACCGCTTCCTCGATGCCGCCGACCATGTAGAACGCCTGCTCGGGCAGGTGGTCGTATTCACCGTCGCAGATCGCCTTGAAGCCGCGGATGGTGTCCTTGAGCGACACGTACTTGCCGGGCGAGCCGGTGAACACTTCGGCCACGTGGAACGGCTGGCTGAAGAAGCGCTCGATCTTGCGCGCGCGCGACACGGCCTGCTTGTCTTCTTCCGACAGTTCGTCCATGCCCAGGATCGCGATGATGTCCTTCAGTTCCTTGTACTTCTGCAAGGTGGCCTGGACGCGGCGGGCGGTGTCGTAGTGCTCGTGGCCGATCACGTTCGGGTCCAGCTGGCGGCTGGTGGAGTCCAGCGGATCGACCGCCGGGTAGATACCCAGCGCGGCGATGTTGCGCGACAGCACCACGGTGGCGTCCAAGTGGGCGAAGGTGGTGGCCGGCGACGGGTCGGTCAGGTCGTCCGCGGGCACGTACACGGCCTGGATCGAGGTGATCGAACCGGTCTTGGTCGAGGTGATGCGCTCCTGCAGCACGCCCATTTCCTCGGCCAGCGTCGGCTGGTAGCCCACCGCCGACGGCATGCGGCCCAGCAGCGCGGACACTTCGGTACCGGCCAGCGTGTAGCGGTAGATGTTGTCGACGAACAGCAGCACGTCCTTGCCCTTGCCGGACGCGTCCTTCTCGTCGCGGAAGTACTCGGCCATGGTCAGGCCGGTCAGCGCGACGCGCAGGCGGTTGCCCGGCGGCTCGTTCATCTGGCCGTACACCATCGCCACCTTGTCGAGGACGTTGGAGTCCTTCATCTCGTGGTAGAAGTCGTTGCCCTCGCGGGTACGCTCGCCCACGCCGGCGAACACCGACAGGCCGCTGTGCGCCTTGGCGATGTTGTTGATCAGCTCCATCATGTTGACGGTCTTGCCGACGCCGGCGCCGCCGAACAGGCCGACCTTGCCGCCCTTGGCGAACGGGCACATCAGGTCGATCACCTTGATGCCGGTTTCCAGCAGGTCGTTACCCGACGACTGGTCGGCGTATTCCGGCGCCGCGCGGTGGATTTCCCAATGCTCGCTGGCTTCGACCGGACCGGCTTCATCGATCGGCTCGCCCAGCACGTTCATGATGCGGCCCAGGGTGCCCGCGCCGACCGGTACCGACACGGCCTTGCCGGTGTTGGTGGCGACCAGGTTGCGCTTGAGGCCGTCGGTGGAACCGAGCGCGATGGTGCGCACGATGCCGTCGCCCAACTGCTGCTGCACTTCCAGGGTGATGGCGGTGCCATCGACCTTCAATGCGTCGTAAATCTTCGGCACGTCGGTGCGTGCGAACTCGACGTCGACGACGGCGCCGATGATCTGGACGATCTTGCCTTGGTTGCTCATGGTGCTTTCCTCTGAATCTCGATTCTGTTTGTGGGAGCGGCTTCAGCCGCGACCGGTTGCAGTCGGGGCTGGAGCCCCTCCCACATGGGATGGATCAAACCGCCGCGGCACCGCCGACGATTTCGGAAATTTCTTGCGTGATCGCCGCCTGGCGGGCCTTGTTGTAGACCAGCTGCAGGTCGCCGATGAGCTTGGTGGCGTTGTCGCTGGCCGACTTCATGGCCACCATGCGCGCGGCATGTTCGGACGCGACGTTTTCCAGCACGGCCTGGTACACCAGCGATTCCACGTAGCGCGTCAGCACGTGCTCGAGCACGGTGGCGGCATCGGGTTCGTAGATGTAGTCCCAGTCGTGCTGGGTGATCTGCGTGTCCGAAGCAGGCAGCGGCAGCAGCTGGTCGAACGCCGCGCGCTGGGTCATGGTGTTCACGAAGTCGTTGTAGACCAGGTAGACGCGGTCGACCTTGCCCGACTCGTACGCATCCAGCATCACCTTGACCACGCCCACCAGCTGTTCCAGCTGCGGCTTATCGCCGAGATGGGTGACGCTGGCCAGCATGTCGACCTTGATGCGACGGAAGAACGCGGAGGCTTTCTGGCCGATGGTGACCACGTCGACCTCGGCACCCTTGTCCTGCCACTGGCGCACTTCACCCAGGGTCTTGCGGAACAGGTTGTTGTTGAGGCCGCCGGCCAGGCCGCGGTCGGACGACACGATGATGTAGCCGACGCGCTTGATCTCGGCACGCTCGACCAGGAACGGATGCTGGTATTCGGAATTGGCCTGGGCCAAGTGGCCGATGACCTGCTTCATGGCGCGCGCGTACGGACGCGAGGCCTTCATGCGGTCCTGCGCCTTGCGGATCTTCGAGGCCGAGACCATTTCCAGCGCGCGCGTCACCTTGCGGGTGTTCTGCACGCTCTTGATCTTGGTTTTGATTTCTCTGCCGCTTGCCATTCGTGTCGCTCGCTATGCCGTCGTAGGGTGGGCCTTGGCCCACCTGTTTGCCGTGGATGGTGGGCCGAGGCCCACCCTACGGCTTACCAGCTACCGGTAGTCTTGAACTCGGCGATGCCGGCCTTGAACGCGCCTTCGATCTCGTCGTTCCAGTCACCGCTGGCGTTGATCTTGTTGATCAGGTCGCCCTTGGTGTTGGCGAAGTGCGCATGCAGGCCTTCTTCCAACGCCAGCAGCTTGTTCACCGGCACGTCGTCCAGGTAACCCTCGTTGACGGCGTAGATGGTCAGCGCCTGGTTGGCGATGGACATCGGCTGGTACTGCTTCTGCTTCATCAGCTCGGTGACGCGCTGGCCGCGCTCGAGCTGCTTGCGGGTGGCTTCATCCAGGTCCGAGGCGAACTGCGCGAACGCCGCCAGCTCGCGGTACTGGGCCAGCGAGATGCGGATGCCGCCCGACAGCTTCTTGATGATCTTGGTCTGGGCGGCGCCGCCGACGCGCGACACCGAGATGCCGGCGTTCACGGCCGGGCGGATGCCGGCGTTGAACAGGTCGGTCTCGAGGAAGATCTGGCCGTCGGTGATCGAGATCACGTTGGTCGGCACGAACGCGGACACGTCGCCGGCCTGCGTTTCGATGACCGGCAGCGCCGTCAGCGAACCGGTCTTGCCCTTCACGGCACCGTTGGTGAACTTCTCCACGTAGTCCTCGGACACGCGCGCGGCGCGTTCCAGCAGGCGGCTGTGCAGGTAGAACACGTCGCCCGGGTACGCTTCACGGCCCGGCGGGCGCTTCAGCAGCAGCGAGATCTGGCGGTAGGCCACGGCCTGCTTGGACAGGTCGTCGTACACGATCAGGGCGTCTTCGCCGCGATCCATGAAGTATTCGCCCATGGTGCAGCCGGAGTAGGCGCTGATGTACTGCATCGCGGCCGACTCGGATGCGGTGGCGGCGACGATGACCGTGTGGGCCAAGGCGCCGTTCTCTTCCAGCTTGCGCACCACGTTGGCGATGGACGAAGCCTTCTGGCCGATCGCGACGTACACGCACTTAATGCCGGTGTTCTTCTGGTTGATGATGGCGTCGATGGCCAGCGCGGTCTTGCCGGTCTGGCGGTCGCCGATCACCAGCTCGCGCTGGCCACGGCCGATCGGGATCATCGCGTCGACGGTCTTGTAACCGGTCTGCACCGGCTGCGATACCGACTTGCGCCAGATCACGCCGGGCGCCACGCGCTCCACCGGTGCGGTCATCTTGGCGTCGATCGGGCCCTTGCCGTCGATCGGCTCGCCCAGCGCATTCACCACGCGGCCCAGCAGCTCGGGGCCGACCGGCACTTCGAGGATGCGGCCGGTGGTCTTGGCGATGTCGCCTTCGCGCAGGTTTTCGTAATCACCCAGCACCACGGCGCCGACCGAGTCGCGCTCCAGGTTCAAGGCCAGTGCGAAGGTGTCGTTCGGCAGTTCGATCATTTCGCCCTGCATCACGTCGGCCAGGCCGAAGATGCGCACGATGCCGTCGGACACGCTGGTCACGGTGCCTTCGTTGCGGGCCTCGGCGGCCAGCTTGACCTTCTCGATCCGGGTCTTGATCAGTTCGCTGATTTCGGAGGGGTTGAGCGTGGTGGCCATTTCTTTGGTTCCCTAATGCAGCCGTTCCCGGCCGCGATTCAAATGAATTTGTTTGAACAGGTTGCTGGTTGCCGGTTCGTGGTTGTTGGTGGAAGCGTCAATCGATGCGCTTTCCCAAGACCCAGGAACCAGGAACCTACAACCGCGTTAACTTGCCAGCGCGGCCTGCAGCCGCGAGAGCTTGCCTTTCAACGAGCCATCGATCACCACGTCGCCCGCATCGATCACCGCGCCGCCGATCAACGAAGCGTCGATCGCGGTGCTGAGCTCGACTTCGCGGCCGAAGCGCTTCTTCAGCGCCGCCTTCAGCACGTCCAGTTCAGCTGCCGGCAGTTCGGCGGCGGAGGTGACGGTCGCCTTGACCACGCGCTCTGCCTCGGCCTTCAGTTCTTCGTACAGCCCGGAGATTTCCGGCAACTGGGCCAGGCGGCGGTTTTCCGCCAGCAGGGCCAGGAAGCGCGAGAACGATTCGCCTGCACCGTCCGCCGACAGCAGCGTTACCGCTTCGGCATGGGTGAGCTGCGGATTCAGCAGCAACGACGCGGCACGCGGATCAGCGGCCACCTGCGCGGCGAAACCGAGCGCATTCGACCAGCCGGCGAGGGCGTTTTCGTCCTGCGCCATGGAGAACGCGGCGCGGGCATACGGACGGGCGAGGGTGAGGGCCTGGCTCATCGATCAGATCTCTGCAGCCAGCTCGTCGAGCAGCGCCTTGTGGGCGTTGGCATCGATTTCGCGCTTCAGCAGCTTTTCGGCACCGCTCACGGCCAGGACCGACACCTGCTTGCGCAGGTCTTCCTTGGCGCGCGTGCTGGCGGCGTCGATTTCGGCAAGACCCAGCGCCTTCTGGCGGTTGGCTTCGACGATCGCGTCGTTGCGGGCGGCTTCAACGATCTGGTTGGCACGCTGGTGCGCCTGGTCGATGATTTCGTTGGCCTTGACGCGCGCTTCCTTCAGCGCCTCGTTGACCTTTTCCTGCGCCTGCGCAAGGTCTTTCTGGCTGCGGTCGGCCGCGGCCAGTCCTTCAGCGATCTTCTGCTGGCGCTCTTCGATGGCCGCGATGATGTGCGGCCAGCCGAACTTCATGACCAGCCATGCCACCGCGAAGAACGCGAAGCCCTGGACGATGAAAGTGAGGTTGATATCCATGACGTACTCCTGACGCCGGCATGCAAGATGCCGGCGCTAGCCAATGACCGGTTGTCTGATCAGCCTGCGATCGTCGACAGGAACGGGTTGGCGAAGATCAGGAGCAGGGCGATGGCGACGCCGATGATCGGCACGGCGTCCAGCAGGCCGGCGACGATGAACATCTTGGTCTGCAGCATCGGGGTCAGTTCCGGCTGGCGGGCCGAACCTTCCAGGAACTTGCCACCAAGGATGGCAAAACCAATCGCGGTGCCAAGGGCGCCGAGACCGATCAGCAGGCCGGCCGCGATGACCGTGAACTTCGCTACTTCGGCGTAGAGGGCAATGTTTTCCATGGTGTTCTCCGTACTACTAGTCAGGTTTGAAAAAGGAATGAAGCGATAAAGGGTGGAACGAAACTTGTCTGCTCGTGGCTTAGTGGCTTTCCGCCGCCATGCTCAGGTACACGATGGTCAGCATCATGAAGATGAAGGCTTGCAGGGTGATGACCAGGATGTGGAACGCGGTCCACACGAAGCCCGAGATGAATTGCAACGGCGCCATCACGTAGGTCATGCCGCTGGCCAGCGAGGCGTTCCAGGTCATCAACGCGATCAGGATGAAAATCAGCTCGCCCGCGTACATGTTGCCGAACAGTCGCAGCGTCAGCGAGAGCGGGCGCACCAGCTCTTCGATCACGCGCAGCAGCAGGTTGGCCGGGGCCAGGAGGATCTTCATCACCGTGCCTTCGGCATGGAACGGTGCGGTGAAGGCTTCCTTGACGAAGGTGCCGATGCCCTTGTGGCGGACACCGAAGACCTGGATCAGGATGAACACCATCACCGACAGGCCAAGCGTGGTGTTGAGGTCGGCCGTGGGCACGACGCGCAGGTAGGCGTGCGCGGGATCGTGGCCGGCAAGCTCGTTGCCCTTGCCCCACAGCGCCGGCAGCCAGTCCACCGGCAGCATGTCCATGAAGTTCATCATGAACACCAGGCAGAAGATGGTCAGCGCCAGCGGCGCGATCAGCTTGCTGCGGCCGTGGAAGGTTTCACGGACCAGGCCGTCGACGAAGCCGACGATCATTTCCACCGCGCACTGGAACTTGCCGGGCACGCCGACCGTCGCCTTGCGCGAGGTACGCAGGAAAAAGAACAGGAACAGCACCGACATCACCAGCGTGAAAAACACGCTGTCGACGTTGATGGTCATGAACTTGCTATCTCCCACTTGCCACTGGAGATGATGCAAGTGGTGCTGGATGTATTCGGTGGACCCGCCACCGGAAGCCGATTCAGCGCTCACGTTCTACCCTGACACTAAAGTTCAAAACCAATGGGTACACGATCAACGCGACCGCGAGCCCTGCCAGCAAGGGGAGCGGCGGCAAGCGCCCAACACCCAGTGCCAATGCAAATATCGTCATGACCACCAACCACTTGATCCCGGTCCCCAGCACCAGCTTCATGAAAGCCGAACGCGCCGGAACCACCCCCCCGCCCAGCGCGATGTTCGCAGCCAGGGCGCTCCCCAACACCACGCTTGCCCCGCCGAGGAGTGCCGCAAGCGCTGCGGAAGCCCCTTGGATCAGGAAGGCCAGCGCCACCAGCAACACGGCGACCATCTGGTAGGCCATCGCCCGCAATGCCAGTCGCCGGCCCGCGGCGGCGGAATTCATCACACGCGAAACCCGGTGGGTGGAGAGAGACAAGGCCATGAATGCGCCCTGTCGAGCCGCAAAATTATAGCAGGCGATGAAATTGAGCGGCAACCGGCAAACGTCGGGGATGACAGTGTGGATGCGGATTGCGACACTCGAACCGCAACGAAAGCCCTTGGGCTAAACGATTTCAGCCGATTTGCCTATTCAGGTTCAAAAGCCGGAACTTTCACGGAATGCCCCGGTCAGTCTTAACAAGGTCTGCACTCAACTTCCTCGTCGATGCTCCGCTGCAGACCTTCCACGAAGCCCCGGCTGGCCAGCCGGGGCTTCTTTTTTGCCTCAGAGCCGCGACGGCACGGGGTGATTGCCGCCCCTCTCCCCTTGTGGGAGAGGGTGCCCAAGAGCCTGCCCTCGAGTGCTTTAGTCGGGGGCGGGAGAGGGGAAGCCGTAGCCCGTATTCAGTCAGATCAAGTGGACACGTCTAACGTGGCCCAGCGTTAAAAGGCTCCCACACTCGATATGCAACGGTGGGCGGACACCAAGCAGGCTCCGGCGACCCCTCTCCCGGCCTGTCGGCCACCCTCTCCCACAAGGGGAGAGGGACTCAATCAGACCGTTATTGCCGTCGACTCGTTCGTTTGATTCCAGGAAGCCAGGCCGGATAGTGGGTTTCGATAGTCGATGCCTATGCTTTTCTTCTAAACAAGCCATTGGACTACTCCGCCCACGACCCCATGATGAGAACAAATCTCATCTGGAGTCCTCCCATGCGCAAGACCCTCAGCTTTGCGGCGATGCATTTCACCGTTGCCTTCCTGCTGGGCTGGTTGTTCACCGGCAGCCTGTTGGTGGGCGGTGCCTTGGCGCTGGTGGAGCCAGCCTGCAATACGGTGGTGTTCCATTTCCACGAGAAGGTGTGGAAGCGCATTGAGGCACGCCGCGCTTTACAGGCGACGGGTCAGTCCGAGCCTAGCCTGGTCGCCCACCCTTTGTAGATCCGAGCTTGCTCGGCTGCTTTCCGCAGCAGATCAAGGGCTAGGGTTTCCGCAGGGCCCTGTCCATCTCCATGGATGTCTTTCTCCGGACAATGCACTGCGGATCATCAGCTGCCAGCCCGGAACTCAGGTCACACGGATGCATGGGCCGGCCAGACTTTACGTATTCTCGAAGATCCTCTAACAGAAGCTTGTCAAAGCCAAGCCAGTTTCCGAGATTGACGATCCTTGGTTCGCAGGCACTCGGCTGCAGCACGGTGTTTGGCTCATCCCAGAAAAGCAGCAGAAAGTCTCCAGGTGCCACGCCGCTAGAGCACCCGCTTGCCACCTCATACTCCAGCCTTGGCAGCCCGTTTGATTTCAGGCCTTTGATACGCTCGATCAACACGTATCGTGCAACTGCAACGCCCGACCGGTAGGGTTCGCCATATAACCTTGTCCCAGGCTTGCCCCAACGGTCGATGTCCTCTGACTGCTGTTGGGACTCACGTGCTAGCTGGACGCCCGAAACCCTGACCAGTGCAATATGAGCATTTCGGCTTGCCAGATCGTCAAGATCACGTGATTCGACAGGCCCACAAGTACACGCCAGCGCTGCAGCGCCAGATGCCAGCATCAAGGCGCCGAGCAATAGCTGGGCAAGCACTCTGATCATTTCTTCTTGGGTATATACAAGTCCGTGATCGTGCCGTCGAATACCTCGGCCGCCATGCCCACCGATTCGCTCAGCGTGGGGTGCGGATGGATGGTGTGGCCGATGTCGGCCGCGTCGGCGCCCATTTCGATGGCCAGCGACACTTCAGCGATCAAATCACCTGCATGCACACCGACGATGGCGCCGCCGATGATGCGATGCGTTTCCTCGTCGAACACCAACTTGGTGAAGCCTTCGCCGCGACCAATGCCTACGGCACGCGCTGACGCGACCCATGGGAACTTGCCTACGCCGACCTTCAAGCCCTTGGCCTTGGCCTCGGTCTCGGTGACACCGACCCACGCGATTTCCGGGTCCGTGTAAGCGACCGACGGAATCACCCGCGCCACCCACTCTTTCTTTTCGCCTGCCGCCACTTCCGCCGCCAGCTTGCCTTCGTGCGTGGCCTTGTGCGCCAGCATCGGCTGGCCGACGAGATCGCCGATGGCGAAGATGTGTGGCACGTTGGTGCGCATCTGCTTGTCCACGGGAATGAAACCGCGATCAGTGACCGTGACCCCGGCTTTCTCCGCACCGATCTTGCCGCCATTGGGCGAACGGCCCACTGCGACCAGCACGCGGTCGTAGGTCGCGTTTGCGAGTTCTGCTGCCTGGCCTTCGACCGCGCTTTCGAATGACACGCCGATGCCTTTCTTGGAAGCTTCGACCTTGGCAGCCTTGGTCTTCAAATGGATGGCAACGCCCTGCTTCTTCAGGCGATCAGCGAGTGGCTTCACCAGGTCCTTGTCGGCGCCCGGCATCAGCTGGTCCATGAACTCGACGACGGTCACGGCACTGCCCAGCGCGCGATAGACCGTCGCCATTTCCAGGCCGATGATGCCGCCGCCGACCACCAGCAAGGTCTTCGGCACTTCCGCCAATTCCAGCGCGTCGGTGGAATCCATCACCCGCGGATCGTCCCATGGGAACGCAGGCAACTTCACCGCCTGCGAACCGGCGGCGATGATGCACTGCTCGAAACGCAGCAGCTGTGTCTTGCCGTCGTCGCCCACGATTTCAAGTTCGTTCGGCGACACGAAGCTGGCCACGCCCTGCACGGTACGCACCTTGCGCTGCTTGGCCATGCCGGCCAGGCCCTTGGTGAACTGGCCGACCACCTTGTCTTGCTTGAAGCCGCGCAGCTTGTCCAGGTCGATCTTCGGCGGGCCGAACTCGACGCCGATGTCGGAGGAATGTGCGGCTTCATCAATCAGCGCCGCCGCATGCAGCAGCGCCTTGGACGGAATGCAGCCCACGTTGAGGCAGACGCCACCGAGCGACGCGTAGCGCTCGATCATCACCGTATCCAGGCCCAGGTCCGCCGCGCGGAACGCCGCGGTGTAGCCACCGGGGCCGGAGCCGAGCACGACGATGCGGCATTCGATGTCGGGCGTGCGGCCGGTGCCGGAAGCCGCTTTCGGCGTGGGTGCCGCCGGCGCTGCTGGCGATGGAGCGACGGGTGGTTTCGGCGCTTCGGCTTCCGCCTTCACTGGCGCAGCTGTCGCAGCCGCAGCTTCGCTTTCGAGAATCGCAACCACACTGCCTTCGGACAGCGTGTCGCCCAACTTCACTTTCAATTCCTTGATCACGCCCGCCGCCGACGAAGGCACTTCCAGCGTGGCCTTGTCCGATTCCAGCGTCAGCAGGCCCTGGTCTTTTTTCACCGTGTCGCCCACGGCGACCAGGATTTCGATGACGGGGACGTCGGTGTAATCGCCGATGTCGGGAACCTTGATTTCGATGTTCGCCATTGTTTCTTCTCGATCGTAGGGTGGGCCTTGGCCCACCGTGGCTTGCGTGGTGGGCCAAGGCCCACCCTACGGATTACATCAACACGCGGCGCATGTCGCCGAGCAGCTGGGCGAGGTACGCGGTGAAGCGCGCGGCGGAAGCGCCGTCGATCACGCGGTGGTCGTAGCTCAGCGACAGCGGCAGCTGCAGGCGCGGCTGGAAGGCCTTGCCGTCCCACACCGGCTGGATCGAGGATTTGGATACACCGAGGATCGCGACTTCCGGCGCATTGACGATCGGCGTGAACGCCACGCCGCCAATGCCGCCGAGTGAACTGATGGAGAAGCAGCCGCCCGACATTTCCGCCGGACCCAGCTTGCCGTCACGCGCCTTGGCGGCGAGTTCGCCCATTTCCTTGGCCAGTTCCGCCAAGCCCTTCTTGTCCACGTCGCGGATCACCGGCACCACCAGGCCGTTGGGCGTATCGGCGGCGAAACCGATGTGGAAATATTTTTTCAGCGTCAGGTTATCGCCCGTGGCATCCAGCGAAGCGTTGAAGTCCGGATACTTTTTCAGGCCGGCGACCACCGCCTTCATGATGAAGACCAGCATGGTCAGCTTGATGCCGGCCTTCTCGTTTTCCTTGTTGAGGGTGACGCGCAGTTCTTCCAGGCCGGTGATGTCGGCGTGGTCGTGCTGGGTGACGTGCGGAATCATGGCCCAGTTGCGCGCCAGGTTGGCGCCGGAAATCTTCTTGATGCGCGACAGCGGCTTGACTTCGATCTCCCCGAACTTGGCGAAGTCGACTTTCGGCCATGCAAGCAGGTTGAGGCCGTTGCCAGCAGAGGCTGTCGGGGCTGAAGCCCCTCCCACCGCGGCAGTGCCGCCGGCCAGCGCGGACTTCACGTATTTCTGCACGTCTTCCTTGCTGATGCGGCCGGCGCGTTCGCTGCCTTGCACTCGTGCGAGGTCGACGCCGAGTTCGCGTGCGAACAGGCGCACCGACGGACTGGCGTGCGGCACTTTCTGCGGCAGCACGCTGTTGGCGTTGAATTCAACGGGTGGGCTCTGCGGCGGCGAAGCTTCCGGATCAATGCCGGGCGTGCGGTCGAGGACCGGTGACGCCGCCTGCGCGATTTCGCGCTGGGCAAGCTTGTCGGGTTGCGCGGCCACGGCCACCGGCTCGACCTTGGCGCCTGTCTCGGACGCGGCGACCTCCTGCTTGGCGGCGGGCGCAGGCGCGGACGCAGGCTTCGCGTCATCGCCGGCGGCGACTTCGATCATCGCGACCACCGAACCTTCGGAGAGCGTATCGCCCAGCTTGACCTTCAGCTCCTTCACCACGCCGGCAAACGGCGCAGGAACTTCCAGGGTGGCCTTGTCCGATTCCAGCGTCAGCAGGCCCTGGTCCTTGGCCACGGTGTCGCCCACGGCGACCAGCACTTCGATGACGGGTACATCACTGTAGTCGCCGATGTCGGGAACGCGTGCTTCCTTGAGTTCGGCCATACAAACACTCCAGTGATCAGGTCAGGTGGGGAACCCCTATTGTGGCCAGTTGGGCGCGATGCGCCAACCTCCCTGCCGCAAATGGAGGATGTCCCGCGACATCCACCACCTTTGGACCACTGGACCAGACTTACTTCGCCGCCTTTTCCCCGGCCTCCGGCTTGAGTTCCAGCAGGTTGAGCGGCGAGCCGTCGGGCAGACGATACGCCAGCGCATTGTCCAGTCGATCCAGCTCGATCATCCTGCTGCACAGCTGCTCGCTGCGCGCTTCAAGGGCCTTGGCGCGCGGCCCGATGCGTGCCTCGATCTGCTGGTCCAGGTCCTGCATGCGCTCAAGGCGTGCGCTGTCGCCACTGAGCGCCGCGCTGACCGCGCCGCCCACGATGTCGCCGATGAGGACGGGCATGACCTCGCCCACCGCGTCACCGATGCCATCGCCGAGGTCGCTGGAATCGAAGCGGTTGGCGGTCACCGAACGGGCCATGCGTGCATCGATCTGCTTGCGGGCCTGGTCCAGCTTGGCGCGGGTGGTGGCGGCATCGCTGCTGAACCCGGCCGCGACTTCGCTGAGCGCGGTGAACGCGATGTCGGTGGCGTCACGCGCGATCTCGCGCGCCAACGGCATGATCTCGCGCGTGCCACGATCGAATGCCGCGATGCGCTTGCGGTCTTCGGCATCCAGCGCCACCCAGCGGTCATCCACGAACAGGCGGTCACCCCGGATCACGATCCATTTCGGCTTGCCACTGTCACGGGTGAAGATGAGGCTTTGCTGGTTGAGGGTGAAATCGAAGTCACTTTCGATGTTGCAGCGGATGTCCTTGCCACTGGCAGCGCTGGCACACAGCAGCAGGGCGATGGCGGGCACGGTGGATCGCAGGGAGGGCTTCATGGTGGTTGGCTCATGGCTCGGATGGTGGACAGCATGACACTTCGCCCCGTGCGACCAATGTGCCGTTTGTCAGGGCCTTCACACAGGTACCCCTAGCATCCGCCGACCCAATAAAAGGAGCTGCACGATGCGCTTGCTTGTCTTGCTGATGGCATTGGCGATGCCGCTGGTGTCGTGGTTTTCGCAGAAGGGCGTTTTCGGGCCTACGAACGCGGTGATCTCGGACCACTATCCGACCCTGGTGGTGGCGGCGGGCTATGCCTTCGCCATCTGGGGCCTGATCTTCCTGCTCGACGTGGTGTTCGGCCTCTGGCAGTTCTCGCCCAAGCGCAAGCCAGATGGCGTGTTCGCCAGCATCCGTCTGCCGGCCGCGCTCGGCTTTGCCTTCACTGCCCTGTGGATGCCGGTGTTCTCGCAACAGATCTATTGGCTGGCCCTGCTCATCATCTGGTCGGCGCTGGCCTGCTTGCTGGTATGCGCGATGCTGCTGTCGCGCGATACCCGGCCGGAACCGGGCCAAGCATGGTTCGCATGGTTGCCGCTGTCGTTGCATGCGGGCTGGCTGTCGCTTGCGGCTTTCCTCAATACCGCCCAGGTGATCGTGGCCTACCAGCTTTTGCCCACCGACAACATGCTGTGGTGGAGCGTGCTGCTGTTTGCGCTGGCCGCCGCCTTGCTGTTGTCTATCAACCGGCGCATGCATGGCAACCTGGCCCTGGTGGCCGCGGCGGTGTGGGCGCTGGTCGCGGTGTATGTGAAACAGTCGGCCAGCACCCTTCCCGGTTCAAGTGCAGCGGCCTGGGTGGCGATTGGCATTGCAGTTGCACTGGTAGGGCAGACGATCTGGTTGAAAGTACAGAAGCGACCGGCCCTGACCACCGACGCATGAACTTGCATGCGTGAGGATGTGGGAGCGGCGGGACGCCGCTCCCACTTCAGAGTTCTTGTATGCCGACGGCTGTTGCGGCTTCGGACGCGGTTATTTCCAGGGTTTGACGACCAGCAGCGCGCCTGCGATCACCAGCAATGCGCCGAGCACGCGCATCCCATCCATCGGTTGTCGCGCCTGCAGCACGCCGAAGTGATCCAGCAGCATCGACCCCACCACCTGTCCCAGCACCACCACGCAGATCAGCGACGCGGCGCCCATGCGCGGGATCAGCAGCGTGGCGCCCGCGACGTACAGCGCGCCGATCAATCCACCCGTCCACGCCCACCACGGGACTCTTGCCAGCGTGGCCAGTTCGAGCGCGGGACGGCTTCCCAGCCACCACGCCAGCAGGACCAGCGTGCCGACGCAGAACGAAGCCAGCGCGGCGAACAACGGGCCGAACGTCTGCTTGCCCAGTGAGCCGTTGATCAGTGCCTGCAATGGCAGCAGCATGCCGATGAACAGGGCCAGTCCCAGGCTTGCCAGGTTCATATGGATCTCCGGTAGTCAGGCGAAGTGACACCATAAACGATGCAAGGCGGCATGCATGGCTGGCGATGGCAGGTGCGCAACCTATCGGCCGCCGCGACTTTTCTCGTAATGCGCTATGTAATCTTCGACGGTCACCGCCGCCACGGCTGCGGCGACCGCATCCTGCACCACGTCGTCCAATCGCTTGAAGCGCAGGCAGCTCTTGTCCATGTCCAGCGGCTTTCCCGCCGCGGCATAGGCGTCACGCAGTGAGGTTTCCTGTTCGGAGCCTGCATGCATGGTCAAGTACAACGCGTAGTGGTTTTTCTGCGCGGCCAGCGCGACGAAGGACAATGGCTGCTGGTTGTAGGTGTGGGGATAGCGCGCCAGCGGAATCTCCCAGCAGATCATTCCCCAGTTCATCGTCTCCACGTAACCGGGTGGCACGCTGCGATTGACGAGTGCGCGCATCGCCACGACCACGTCGCGCCGTGGTGGCGGAAGCTCGCAGAGATAGTCGTCCACGTTCCTTGCCTTGCTGCTGACCATGCCATGTCCTTTGTTGTGCAGCTTTTCCAGGAACCATATCCGAGTCGCCAACCTGAAGCCAGCATCACCAAGATGAATATCCGTGTGCGATGCGTGGCCTGCATGAAGCACGGATGAAAATTTCGCTGAACAAGCGCATCGCTTCCGGCATGTGTTCATGCACGACTGTCTACGGTGTGTCCGCCCTCTCCCCGGGCCCATCCATAAAAATCATGAGGAGAACCACATGTCTTCACTTCGCAGCTTGAACCTTGCACTGCTTTCCGCGCTTGCCTTTGCTCCCACCGCTTTCGCGCAGGACGCCACGTCCGACACGACGGACACCGCTTCCGGCAAGCGCATCGCCATCGTGGGCGGCGGCGCGATCATGCATCCCGATTCCAACCCCACGCCCGGCCTGGACATCGACGGCGGCCCCGCGCCGACCTTGAGCGCCAGCTGGTACGTCAACGACAACATGGCCGTCGAGCTGTGGGGTGCCGCGGACAAGTTCAACCATCGCGTGCGTGGCCCCGAGGGCAAGATCGGCACCGTGGAGCAACAGCCGGTGGCCTTGAGCGGCCAATATCACTTCGGTAACGCGGACAGCGTCATGCGTCCCTTCCTGGGCTTGGGCTATTACGAATCCAACTTCAGCAACGAGGATATTTCCGGCGGTGGCCCGCACGTGGGCCTCGATACGACCAAGGGCGCGATCGCCACGGCCGGCATGGATTTCAATATCAGCAGCCGCTGGTTCGCGCGCGCCGACGTGCGTTACCTCAAGGGTTCTGCCGGCGTGAACGTGGCGGGTGAATCCACCGGCGAGGAACTGACCATCGATCCGTGGACCTTGGGCTTCGGCGTGGGTGCGCGCTTCTAAGCGTCCCTTCCGTCTGTGCTGTCGAATGACGGCAGGCCCTTGGTCGGGCCTGCCGTTTTTATCCATGCAGCCGGTGCTGCCCGTGGCCGGCACGAACACCCGTCCTTCGCGCGCAACCGATTACGTTGGATCCGTACATAACCCCGCCGCCTTCCGCCGAGGATCCACCATGCCTACGGTCAGACTTCGCGTCACCGGAAATGAATATGCCGTTTCAGACCTGATGCACGCGCTTGAAGCCATTGACGGCATCGAGCGCATCGAGGAAGTGGCCGACCTGATGCCACACATGGACGACGACGATTCAAGTTCGGCCGGGCTTCCGGATGATGAATCGCCAGGCTTGCATGACATCGAGATCGAGGCACCCAATGAGGAAGCGGTGCGTCGCATCCACCGGGTCGTTGAAGTGATCGCGGAGCAGACGGAAAGCGTGATCGAGATCGTCGACGAGTTCTGATCGCGCTGCAGTCTGCTCAGGCCATGCGCGGCGGCAGCCTGCGCCGCAGGCCCCAGGTATAGGCAAGGTAATAGCCCAGCAGCACGCCGGCGACTGCGAACAGGCTGGCGTGGTCCAGCACCGGGACCAGCGCCAGCGACTCGCGTCCTTGCCAATAGCGCCACAGTTCCACGAAGCCCATGGCAATCCGTCCGGCGACCAGCAAGGTCAGTGCAAGCACCAGCCACGGATTGGGCGTGTAGAACATTCCCTGCGGTGTCGTTTCGAAGCGGCTCAACCACAAGCCCGCGATGCCGGTTACAACGCCGATGCCCAATCCAGCCGTCGCATAGGCCAGCGCACCCGGCCACCACACATTGGTCAACGCCATGCTGGCCAGGAACAACAGCAATGACACCAGCAAGGCCCACGCGTTGAGGCGCACCAGCCATGGCCGCGCCCGCCGCCGCGCCTTGCCCATGCGATAGCGCTGCCACAGTGAAAGCGGAAGCAACAGCAACCACAGGCCCAACAGGACCAGCACCGCCAGCGGCACGATCAGCAACGGCATCAGGGATGCTCGACTTCCGCATGCACTTTTTCGCGCCGCAGCAGGTACAGCCCGCTGGCAACAATGATCCCCGCGCCGATCCACGTCACCGTGTCCGGCAACACGCCCCACAGCAGCAGGTCCAGGCAGACCACCCAGAACAGCGCGGTGTATTCCAAGGGCGCGATCAGCGAGGCTTCGCCGCGGCGGAAGGCTTCGGTCAGCGCCACCTGCGCCAGCGAGCCGGCAAGCCCCACCCCGGCAATGATCCATGCATCACCGCCTTGCACCGGCACCCATCCCGGCGCAGCCAACAACCCGGCGCCAAGCGACAACAACACCAGGAACCACAACACCATCGCCTGCACGCTGTCACGCTGGGCCAGCACGCGCACGGTGATCGCACTGGCCGCGTAACACGCCGCCGCAACCAGCACGGCCAATCCGCCCGCCGTCGCCAAGCCCTGCCCCGTGGGCCGCAGGATCACCAGCATGCCGAGCATGCCGATGCCAATCGCGATCCAGCGCTGCCGGCCCACGGTTTCACCCAGCAAGGGCCCGGCCATCGCGGTGACCAGCATGGGCGCGATGAAGGTGATGGAATACGCCGTGGACAGCGGCATGCTGCGCAGGCCATACACGAAGCCGACCATCATGCCGATGCCCAGCACCCCGCGCAGCAGGTGCAGTGGCCAGTGCACGCGCAGCAACGAGCGCAGGTTCGCGGTGCACAGCACCCACACCAGCACGAACGGCAACGAGGACATCCCGCGCAAGGCCGCGACCTGCAGCGGCGGGTAATGCTGCGCCAGCAACTTCAGGCCCGCATCCATCAGCGCGAACAGGGCCACGGCGGCGAGCATTAACAGGATCGCCGCCTGGTTGGGGTGTCGGGTGGTCATGCCCCATTATCGCCGTTCCGGGCTGCCGCAGGATGCCGGCCATGCCCCGGTGCGCTACCCTTGCGGGCATTGCCGCTCTTCGATCGCCTGCCATGCCCTCTTTCGACATCATTTCCGAAGTCAACACCCACGAACTCACCAATGCCGTCGACCAGGCCAGCCGCGAGCTGACCACGCGCTTCGATTTCAAGGGCGTGGAAGCGAAGTTCAGCCTCGACGACAACGTCATCAGCCAGTCCGCGCCCAGCGAATTCCAGTTGAAGCAGATGTCCGACATCCTGCGCGCGCGCCTGGTGGCACGCGGCATCGACGTGCGCTGCCTGGAGGAAGGCGAGGTGGAAACCAACCTGGCCGGCGCGCGCCAGAAGATCACCGTGAAGCAGGGCATCGAGCAAAAGATCGCCAAGAAGATTGCTGCGGCGATCAAGGACGCCAAGCTGAAGGTCGACACCCAGATCAACGGCGACAAACTGCGCGTCAACGGCAAGAAGCGCGACGACCTGCAGGACACGATAGCGCTGCTGAAGAAAACCGAGTTCGAGTTGCCGCTGCAGTTCGACAATTTCCGTGACTGAGATCGCTACCGCGGACTACCTCGCGGAGACCCGGCGCTGGCTGGAACGCGCCGTCATCGGCCTGAACCTGTGCCCGTTCGCAAAGGCGGTATATGTTAAGCAGCAGGTGCGCTTCGTATTGAGCGACGCCAGCACGCCGGAAGCTTTGCTGGAACAGCTGGCCGAAGAGCTGCTGCTGTTGCGCGACACGCCCGCGGATGAAATCGACACCACCCTCATCGTCCACCCCGACGTGCTGCAGGATTTCCTGGACTACAACGACTTCCTGGACAACGCGGATGCCGCGGTCGAAGCGCTGGACCTGGGCGGCATCCTGCAGGTGGCCAGCTTCCATCCCGCCTACCAGTTCGCGGGCACTGCGCCGCAGGACATCAGCAACTACACCAACCGCGCGCCCTACCCCACCCTGCACCTGCTGCGCGAAGACAGCGTCAGCCGCGCCGTGGATGCCTTCCCGGACGCGGACAGCATCGTCGACCGCAATATCGAGACGCTGGACAGGATGGGTGTAGACGGCTGGCGAAAGCTGTTCGCGGACATCCGCGCAACGTAAGGGTGGCGTAGAACGTCGTAGGAGCGACGTAAGTCGCGAAAGAAATCAAAGCCAGACCGCATCCCAATATGGATAGTCACCAATCCGCCGCACCAATCCTGCTCGGACAGGATTCAGGACCAGATACCTGGCAACACTCCGGACACCCTCATCCCGCCTCAGCGCCCGATCATGGAATGCACACGCCCATACCTGACCCAGGCCGAGGTCGTGGCTCTTCAATTCCCGTGCTGTGTTTGATTTCACTTTCTGTACCACCCCCTGCAAGCTCTCCGCATGGGACAGCGTGACCAGCAGATGCAAATGATCTGGCATCACTATCCAAGAGAGCAGCGTCGTCTCCTTCCATATTTCCAGTTCATGCAATGATCTTGAAACAAGACTGGCGCAATCGCCGTTCTCAAACAGTCTCGCTCGCTGGTGCGTGGTGAACGTGATCAGGTAGGTTTGTCCCGGAATGGACGAGCGCCCACGACGCAAGGCGCGATGACCGGATGCTCGTTCTCCATGGAAATGGGTTGCCATTTGCCAAGGCTGGAGTAGTGACAACTACCGCGCCATCCCAGACCTGTCCTTTGCTGGGTAGGTTTTCTCTGGTATTCGCGACTTACGTCGCTCCTACGTGCTGCGCGAACAGGGCTTCCCTGTACTCCTGGTCCAGCAGCTTCCAATCGCCTGAATCGAGCGTTTCCAACCCAAGTCCTCCCACACGACTCCGATGCAGCGCTTCGACATGGTTGCCCACGGCCGCGAACATGCGGCGCACCTGGTGGTAACGGCCTTCATGCAGGGTCAAGCGCACATGCCGGGCATCGATGACGTCGAGTTCCGCAGGCATGAGTGGGGTCTGCTCTGATTCCAGCATCAACGTGCCGCTGGCGAAGATTTCCGCCTCGTCGCCATCCAGGTCGCTGGCAAGCGTTGCTTCATAGACCTTGGACAACTTCGACTTTGGCGAAGAAATCCGGTGCAGCAGCGCACCATCATCGGTGAACAGCAACAGGCCGCTAGTGTCGCGATCCAGGCGGCCCACGCTGGACAACAGCGGTGAACGCAAACGGTAGCGCGGTGGCAGCAGGTCGTAGACGATGCGGCCCGGGTCCTTGGTGGAACAGGTATAGCCCACCGGCTTGTGCAGCATCAGCAACATGCCGGGCGGCGGATCGAGCACTTCGCCATCAACGCGCAGGTTGTCGTGGTCCAAGGGATCATCGGCATACATCACTTCGCCCGCCGCATCGGTGATGCGGCCTTCGCGGAACATCAACGCCACCTGCTTGCGACTGCCGTAGCCCAGGTTGGCGAGGTGCTTGACCAGTTTCATCAGCGTCTTGCCTTCGTTGCTTCGATGACCTTGAAGCCATCGCGATCACCCAATACGCGAACTTCGCCGAAGCTCGCGTTCAATACGGCCTCATACGGGAGATGGCGATTGGCGACCAGGTAAAGCCTTCCGCCAGGTTTCAGTGCTTCCGCCGCGACCGCGATGAAGCGACGCCCGACGTCGGGACGATCGGCGCGACTCTGGGTGTGGAACGGCGGATTGCTGACGATGAAATCGTATTGCTCGGGCACGCCGGTAGTGACGTCGTGCCAGCGATAACCGAGCGCTGCCTGTTTCTCGAACGCGGAGAGATTCTGCTTCGCCAGCGCAAGTGCACGCGCCTCTGCTTCGTACAGATCGAGCGCAGCGACCTTTGGACTGCGCGAAAGTACTTCCACGGACAGATAGCCATAGCCCGCGCCGAGATCCGCACCCTTGCCCGCAAGATCGACAGGCAGATGCTCCACCAGCAACGCAGACGCTGGATCGATGCGATCCCATGCGAATACGCCGGGGCGACTGGTGAAGCGTCCGCCCAGGATCGGTCGCGGCACATCCAGTTTGGTCCATTGCGCCAGCAGGTCGGCGTCATGCGTAGCGTCCAGCGGCTTGCTCCAGAACACGCGGCAATGGTTCTTGGTCAAACAGCCACCGAGGCCCGCAAGCTGCTTGAGGTCCGCTTCGCCGGATTTCGCACCTTCATTGTTGGTGATGCTGGCCACCACAATCCCACCCGGCGCGCACAACGACAGCGCACGCGCGAATAACGCACGCGCCTCTTCGCGCTGCCGCGGCGGCAACACCAGCACGACCGGATGACGCACATCGGATTCCGATGCGTCCGCGACTACCTGCAAGCCACCACGGGCAAGCTCGTCGGCGAATGGCTTGTAGCTCTGCTCACACACCAACTGCGCCAGCGGGAACTGGCGCATGGCCACGCCTTCACGAGCGCGCAGGAACAGCGCCGGACCAGCGGGCCAGGCCAGCGCTCCACCGGAGAATGGCAGGAACAACGAATCGAGTGCGGGATCGGAGGCGCTGGAGGACAAGAGACATTACTCATTGAGAATCGAATGTGATTCTACCTGCCGCCCTTCGATCTCGTTTTGAAGTGTGGATGTGTACAGCAGAACCGTTCGTCGGGATTCCAGTTTCATTGTTAAAAAAATGTTGCACATCGAAAAAAAGGCGCGTATTGTCCGCGGCCTTCGCCCCTGCGGCGTTTTTTCGATACAAGATTTTCCATGAAACCGAACTTCGTCAAAGCGATCCTATTTGCACTGTGGCCAACCCGCCGCAGCGCGGATGCGTGCGACTGCACGAAGCAGGACGATCGCCTGATGGGCGAACGCAAGCGGTACCGCCACGCGTAATCACGGTCGGACTCCCTGGGAGATCGGCCACCCCGATCTCCCGAGCCAACGCGAACGCCCTCGGGTCGCAAGTCCCGGGGGCGTTTTGTTTCCCGCGTTCGCAAAGGAAGCGCATGCAGCGCAAGAGTTCGGCAAAACCAGTCTGTTGGAAAATCTTTCCGCCCTGAAGCATCCGGGCGCAGCGATGCTGCGCGCCCGAGGCAGGGGCGCGGCTGCAACCGGCGCATGTGCGCCGAGTGGTGATGCTTCGACGCGAGCGGCGCGAGGCTGGATTTGCAAAGCATGGGGCGCAGTGCGCCTGCACGGATTGCCGGTTGGCGACAGCCGGCAATACGGAACATCGATCGAACACGCTACAGCGGGTCGGCTTGCAAGCCGTCCGGTGCGCGCGGCCTTGCCGTGGCGTATGCCGAAGCGTGGGAGAAGGTGTTTCGCGAGGACGGTAGCTCAGAGGTAGAGCAACGGCGAAAGCCGTCTGCCACCGGTTCGAATCCGGTTCGTCCACCACTGGATAGCTCAGTTGGGTAGAGCATCGGTCCATTAAACCGAGTCGCGGGTTCGAATCCCGCTCCAAGAAACATGACCTGTCACGTCATGACCAGGAACGAAAGTTCCACAACAGGAAACGCCCCGTGCGGCGTTCGGTACCTCCGCGAAGGAATGCGGATACAGGACAAGGCAGCGGTGGCGCGGCCGGATCGTCGCTCTTGAAGCGGACGGACGGAAGCGGATCGCCTGCATGGCAAAGCATCGCCTTGCAGGCAGGAAACTCCCGGATCTCCGCTGACAGCACCACGATTCCGCTTCGCCGACGTCAAGGGGCGCTTCCACTTTTTTATTTCCATTCTCCCGCTGGGAGAATGGATAGCCACAACACGCATGCGAACCGATCCGGCATGCGTCTTGAAGTAGCAATCGGATCGGACCACCAGAGCCATCAAGGAGAAATGCCATGTTCTGGACCAAGAGGGTCGTGATCGGTGACGGCGAGCGCGGCCTGGTGTACCAAAATCGTCAATTCGTGCGCGTACTGGCTTCAGGCGTGTATCGCATGTTCGATCCGTTGAAGCGTATCGACGTGGCCGTGCACAACATTGCCAGCGCGGAATACAGCGGGCGCGACGTCGATGCGCTGATCGCGCGCCTCGGCGAGCGGCTGGATGAAACCTTCGTGCTGGCCGATATCGGCGCCGACGAAGTCGGTCTGGTGTCGAAGAACGGCAAGCTGGAAGGAGTGCTGGCACCGGGTTCGCGCACGCTGTACTGGCGTGGACTGGTTAAGGTCGAGGTACAGCGCGTGTCGCTGGCCGAAGACCTCGAGATCGATGCCTACGTGACCAGGCGTTTGCGCCAGCTCGGCGTGCTCGCCAAGGTCGCGGTGACCGCAGACGTGCCGGTGGAATCAGCAGGCCTGGTGTTCGTCGACGGAAAGCTGGCACGCACGCTTTCACCGGGTGCCTACGCCTTCTGGAATTTCCAGAAGAACGTGAGTGCCGAGGTGATCGAGTTGCGCGTGCAGTCGGTCGAGGTGTCAGGGCAGGAGTTGCTGACCAGGGACAAGGTCAGCCTGCGAGTGAACCTGGCTGCCAGCATGCGCGTCACCGACCCGGTGGCCGCGCGTACCAAGGTAGCCAAGTTCGGCGACCACCTGTACCGCGAACTGCAGTACGGCCTGCGCAAGGCGATATCCGCCAAGACACTGGACGAACTACTGGGCGACAAGGCATCACTGGATGCCGACATCTTCGCCTACGTGCGCGGCCAGGTCGGCGCGTTCGGTGTCGAAGTGCTGGGCGTCGGCGTGAAGGACGTGATCCTGCCGGGTGAGATGAAGGACATCCTCAACGGCGTGGTGCAGGCGGAGAAGGCGGCGCAAGCCAACGTGATCCGCAGGCGCGAGGAGGCAAACGCCACGCGTTCCCTGCTCAACACCGCCAGGTTGATCGAGGAGAGCCCGGTGCTGATGCGCCTGAAGGAACTGGAGGCCTTGGAGAAGGTCACCGAGAAGATCGACAAGCTCACTGTGTTCGGCGGCCTGGATGGCGTGCTGAAGCAATTGGTGACGTTGAAGTAGCAACCCGCGCCCGCACACGGAAGTGCAGGCGCGGTCTTTCCATGGAATCAAGGAGAAGCAACATGAGTACTTACGAATTGCTGCATGCAGAAGGCAGCGCCACGCCGATCAAGGGCTGGGTGCGCGGCGTGCCGCTGGAAGAGCAGGCCCATGCGCAGTTGCGCAACATCGCCAGCATCCCGTTCGTCGGGCCGTGGGTGGCGGTGATGCCCGACGTGCACCTGGGCAAGGGCGCCACCGTGGGCTCGGTCATCCCGACCCGTGGCGCGATCATCCCGGCCGCGGTTGGCGTGGACATCGGCTGCGGCATGGCCGCGGTGCGCACCACCCTGCGCGCCAGCGACCTGCCGGACAACCTGGCGCAACTGCGTTCCTCCATCGAGCGCGGCGTGCCGGTGGGCAACGGACCGGGTGGCGAGCATCGCAAGCTGCCGGACAGCCACGAGACGCGTATCGCGCAATCGGGGTTGCACGCGGGCCTCGAAGCGATCAAGCAGAAGCACCGCAAGATCCGAACCGACAAGCTGGAACGCCAGATCGGCACGCTGGGCGGCGGCAACCACTTCATCGAGATCTGCCTGGATGAAACCGGCGCGGTGTGGGTGATGCTGCACAGTGGCTCGCGCGGCACCGGCAACCTGATCGGCAGCTACTTCATCGAGCTGGCGCGCGAGCAGTTGGCAAGGCGCGTGCTGGGCTTCCATGTCCCGGACAAGGACCTGGCCTTCTTCATGGAAGGCGAGCCGCTGTTCGACGACTACGTGGAAGCGGTGTCGTGGGCGCAGGACTATGCGCGCCACAACCGCGAGGCCATGATGGCGCGGGTATTGGCGGAAATGCGCCACCGCTTGCCGAAGTTCCAGCTGGAGAAGCTGGCGGTGAACTGCCACCACAACTATGTGCAGAAGGAAACGCACGGTGGCGAGGAACTGCTGGTGACCCGCAAGGGCGCGGTGAGCGCACGCGCGGGCGAGCTGGGCATCATCCCGGGCAGCATGGGCACGCGCAGCTACATCGTGCGCGGCAAGGGCAACGCGGACAGCTTCCACAGCTGCAGCCACGGTGCCGGGCGCGTGATGAGCCGTACGCGTGCACGTGCCGAGATCACGCTGGCCCAGCACCGTGAAGCGACCGCGCACGTGGAATGCCGCAAGGACGCGGCGGTGGTCGATGAATCGCCGGCCGCCTACAAGTCGATCGACGCGGTCATGGCCGCGCAGGGCGACTTGGTGGAAGTGGTGCACACGCTGCGCCAGGTGATCTGCATCAAAGGGTGAGGAACTGCGAGCTGGCTGACGCCTTCAGGGCGTCTGCCGCAGTTCCGAACGCCCGGCCATGGATGGCCGGGCCGGACGTCCCGAAGCCTGTAGCGGTGCGCCAAGGATGGCAACGGGGCGGCCACTTGATCCTGTTCCAGCGCCGCCCCGCAATGGGCGGCGCTTTTACAAGCATTCGCCTGTGGGAGCGACGTAAGTCGCGATGGCTTGTCGGTAAAGCCTTATCGCGACTTACGTCGCTCCCACAGGTTCACATTCTTAGCCCTGCAACTCGCGCAACGTCACCGACGGCGGTGCATCCAACACCTTGCGCGTGGCGAACAAACCCGCGAACAGTGCGGCCAGCATGCCCAGTCCGCCACCAATGATCGCCAGCGACCAGTTCGCCTTCCACGGCAGGTCGAACACCTGCGTGGCGATGATGCCTGACAGTACCGACGCCGCGATGGCAGCGACCAGGCCGGACAGTAAGCCAATCGCGGCGAATTCCGATGCCTGCGCCAGGCGCAACTGGCGGCGACTGCCGCCGAGTACACGCATCACGCCGCCTTCCAGCAGGCGCTCGTCCTGGCTGGCACTGACGGCGGCCAGCAAGACCAAAATGCCGGCGGCCAGCGAGAACCAGAACACCACCTGCACCACGGTGGACACCTGGTCGGCGGTGCTGCGCACCTGCTTCAACACCGCATCCACGTCGATCACCGACAGGTTGGGAAATTGCTCCACCAGTTGCGCCGTGAAACGCGTGAGCTGCGGTGACACGCTGACTGCGGTGATGTAGCTGGCCGGGTAACCATCCATCGAACCCGGTGAAGCGATGACGAAGAAATTGGGGCGGAAGCTTTCCCAGTCCACGCTGCGCAGGCTGGTGATCTTGCCTTCGAAGTTCTGGCCGGCGATATCGAACATCACGCGGTCGCCCAGTTTCCAGCCCAGTTGTTCGGCGAAGTCTTCTTCCACCGACAGCTCTGGCGCGGCGGGCGTACGGCCATTCCAGAACTTGCCCGCAGTCACCTTGTTGTCGTCGCGCAGCGTGGCAGTCGTGGACAGGTTGAACTCGCGGTCGGCACGGCGCCGGGCTTGTTCGTCATCGCCGTAATCCGCGCCGCTGGCAGGCTTGCCGTTGTGCGACACGAGGCGACCACGGATCATCGGATAAAGCTCGGGTGCTGCGATCTTCTGTCCAGCCATGAAGGCGGCCACGGTCTCGCGCTGGTCGTCCTGCACGTTGATGATGAAACGGTTGGGCGCGTCGGCGGCGAGCGACAGCTGCCAGCGATCCAGCAGATCAGTGCGCACGAAGGTCAGCAGCAGCAAGGCCATCAAGCCCAGCCCCAATGCCGACACCTGCGCGACGCTGGTGCCGGCGCGGCGACTGACATTGGCCAACCCGTAACGCAAGCTGCCGCGCAGGCGCGAACGCAGGCGGCGCACCAGCAGGATCATCAGCCACGCCAGCAAGGCGAGCACGGCCAACGTGCCGAGGATGCCCAGCAGCATCGCCGTGCCGAGGGTGGCCGAACCGGCCTTCCACCACAGCAGTGCGCCGAGTCCGGTGAATCCGGTCAATGCCACCAGCCAGGCGCTGGGTTCGGTCGGATCCAGATCACGGCGCAATACGCGCAATGCGGGCACGCGACGCAACGCGAGCACTGGCGGTGCACCGAACGCGAGCAGCACCACCATGCCCACGGCGATGCCTTGCATCGCAGGCAACCAGCCGGCGGGCGGAATGGAAATCTGCATTTCCGCTTCCAGCCAGTGGCCGATGGCCCACTGCAGGCCGAAGGCGATCAACACGCCGACCGTGCACGCGATGAGTCCGAGCAACACCAGTTCACCGACATGGATGCCGACCAGCGTGCGCTGGCTGGCGCCGAGGCAGCGCATGACCGCGGTGCCGGACAGATGGCGCTCGCAGTGGCGACGTGCGGCCATGGCCACCGCCACCGCCGCGAGTACGACCGATACCAAGGCCGCAAGACCGAGGAAACGCCCGGCGCGATCCAGCGACGAGCGCACTTCGGGCCGTGCATCCTGGATGGTTTCCAGGCGTTGGCCACGTGCGAGTGCCGGTCGGGCGATAGCGACAAATTGTTCGACCGCGGCCGCATCGCCGGCGACGACGACGATGCGATAACCCAGCCTGCTTCCCTCCTGCACCAGTCCGGTGGCGGGAATGTCGGCGAGATTGAGGAAGGCCTTGGGCGCGACGTTGAAGTAGTCCAGCGACGCATCGGGCTCCTGCACCACCAGCGCGGCGAGCTTGAGTTCGATGTCACCGATGCCGATGGTGTCGCCGAGCTTTGCATCCAGGGTTTCGGCACCGGACTGGCTGATCCACACGGTGCCGGGCGCGGGAATGCCCTGCGCATAGTGTTCGACCGGATTGGCGGCGTCGATGATGCGGAAGCTGCCACGCAACGGAAACCCTTCTCCCAGCGCGCGCAGGTCGCCAAGCCGCAGCTGTTCACCGGCGCGGATCATGCTGTCGAGGCTGAGCGTTTCGGTGCGGCGCAAACCGCTGGCGCCGGCGGCATCACGGATCACGCCCGTTATCGGTGCATCGCCGCGGACCAGCACGTCGCCGCCCATCAAGCGGTTGGCCTCGATGGCCAAGGCGCGCTCGGCGCGATCGGTGACGAAGCCGACGGCGGTCACTGCGACCACCGCAAGCACCAGTGCAGCGAAGAGGATGCGGATATCGCCTGCCGCGACGTCGCGCAGCAGTTGTCGCCACGCCATGCGTAGCGTCTTCATGCAGCCACACCCTCGTTGACCAGCTCGCCACTGTCCAACCGCAGGATGCGGCCGCAGCGCTCGGCCAGGTGCTCGTCGTGCGTGACCAGTACCAGGGTGGTGCCGGCTTCGGCATTGAGGGCGAACAGCAACTCGATGATCGCTTGCCCGGTGTGGGTGTCGAGGTTGCCGGTGGGTTCGTCGGCGAACAGCAGCGCCGGCCGCGTCACGAACGCACGCGCCAACGCGACGCGTTGCTGCTCACCGCCGGACAGCTGGCGCGGGTAGTGGTGCAGGCGTTCGGCGAGCCCGACTTTCTGCAGGATCTGCTTCGCCGGCGTTTCCACATCCGCATCGCCGCGCAGCTCCAGCGGCAGCATCACGTTTTCCATTGCAGTGAGCGATGGCAGCAACTGGAAGCTCTGGAACACGAAGCCGACTTTCTCGCCACGCACGCGGGCGCGGCCGTCCTCATCCAGCGTGGACAAAGATTCACCGTCCAGCACCACGCTGCCGTCGCTGGGACTGTCCAGCCCGGCCAACAAGGACAACAGCGTGCTCTTGCCGGAACCGGACGCACCGACGATGGCGACCGTATCGCCATGGCCGATGTCGAAGCCAACGCCCTGCAGGATGGTCAACTCGCCCGAGGGCAGCGGCACGCACTTGCCCAGGGTGCGTACCTGCAGTGCGAGGCGCAGCGTGGGCGGCGCGACTTCAGCGCGCAGTTCGGGGGAATCGGCCATGATGGTCCTTGTTATGCATCGGAGACGTGGGATGACTTCAGGTTATGCGGGTTGGCGACGCCGTGTTCAATGTGCCATTGGTCTTGTGGTGCTGGTCTTCACGGCGCTGGCGATGCCCGCATTCGCCCAGGCGACAGCCACCAAGGCACCGCGCACGGTCCTGGTGATGGGTGATTCGCTTTCCGCCGCCTATGGCTTGGGTGCATCGCAGGGCTGGGTGGCGCTGGTTGCCGACCGCATCAGCAAGACCCAGCCGGGCTGGCGGGTGGTCAATGCCAGCATCAGCGGTGAAACCACGGCCGGCGGGGCCGGGCGCATCGCCGCCGAGTTGAAACGCCACCGTCCCGCAGTGGTGGTGATCGAACTGGGGGCCAATGATGGTTTGCGTGGACTGCCGCTGGCGCAGACCCGCGCCAACCTGGAGAAAATGATCAAGGCCTCGCAGGCCGCCGGGGCCAAGGTGTTGCTGGTTGGCATGCGCATGCCGCCCAACTACGGCCGCGACTACACCCAGGGCTTCGAGCGTACCTTCAGCGAGTTGGCCAAACAGCACGGGACGGCCTTCCTTCCGTTCCTGCTGGAACCCATCGCGCTGGACCGCACCGCGTTCCAGCCCGACAACCTGCACCCCACCGCCGCCGCGCAACCCAAGCTGCGTGACCACGTGTGGAAATCATTGTTGCCCTTGCTCAAATGATCCTCGCCGCGTGAAGTCCGGATTACGCCGCACGCGGCGGTGCTTCAACGCAAGTTTCATACAACGCCAACAATCGCTTTGCGATGATCCACCCCGCTAGATGGATTCCTCCACCCCATGGGAGAACTACGATGCGTGCCTTGTTTGTTGGTGGCGTGGTCGACAACAGCGAAATGGACCTGGACGATAGCCAGCCACCCGTGCATTACCCGCAGAACAGCGGCAGTGGCCGTCCGCGTTACCGCCTGCACCAGGTCGGGCAACGCGACGATGGCAGCATTGCCTACGCCGTGTATGGCGCACCCGACCTGCCCGACCAGGAAGTGGACCGCGTGGCCGACGAGCGTGGCTATGCGCGACGTTTCGAAGCCACGCCTACGCTTGCGGAACACTGAGAGAAAATGAGAAAGGGAAACTCAGACCCACAACAGCAAGCGTGGTCTGACTCCTGAAACCTGTTCGGGATGTCTTCCGGATCAAGTCCTGGGCAGGCCGTGTCGGGATTACCGTTGGGCGTGGGCTTTGAAGAAATTCCGTTCGTGGAGAGCCTGTCAAACCACGCTCTTGCGATAGATCGATAGATAGATCGCATCAGCCCAGCCTTTGCGCGAAAAGCGTGGTTCGACAGGCTCACCACGAACGGGATTCTTTAGATGCCGCCCACCACAAACGGGATTCTTTAGATGTCCACTACCCGCGGGATGCCCTGGAGCCCAAGTAGGGACCGGACTAATTTGTTCAGCGCTTCGCTGGCTTATCTGAAATTGCCAGAGGTAGACCGCAAAATAATGTGTGCGTAGGGTTTTCCCTACCCGCATGCCCGGCATTTACCTAAAGTGATCTCGCGCACAAAAGTCCACGCTTGACCGCAGTGCCGGCCACTTGCCCGGCGACCATTGTGGGATCGATATGCAACGACTCTTGTTCACCCTGGTTCCGATAGCGACCGGCTGGCAACTGTACGAAGGCCCCCAAGGCCGGACATGCTACCCACGCTTTGACGATGCCCGCGACAGCGCCGGGCTGATGGCCGCCACCCTGCATGAGCATCACGGCATTCCCACCGCAGTAGTGGTTGGCGTGGGAGCGGAATCCGTGATGCTGGCCGTGCACGGGTAAGCCCGCACCCTGCTTCACTGCGCACCAGTATCCGCCGCAATCCCGGCCAGTTGCCGCAAGGCCTGCTCGAACAGTTCCACCGGCTGACCGCCCTGGAGCAGGTGCTGGTCGTTGAAGATCACCGAGGGCACCGCGCTGATGCCCTGCTGCTGGTAGAACCGTTCCTGCGCACGCACCGCGTCCGCGAACTCATCGCCTGCCAGGATCTGCCGGGCACGCTCGCCATCAAGGCCTGCGCGTTCTGCGGCCTGCACCAGTATGTCGGGCGATGACACATCCTCGCCCTCGGTGAAATAGGCGCCCAGCAAGGCATGTTTCAGCGCCAGTTGCCGCGATGCCTCCTGTTCGCCCGCCCAGTGCAGCAGGCGGTGCGCGTCGAAGGTGTTGTAGACGCGGCGGCGCTTGTCCATGCGGAACTCAAAGCCGAGTTCCGCGCCGCGCGCACGGATCGCCTCGCCATTCTGCGCGGCCTGCTGCTCGCTGATGCCGTACTTGCGGGTCAGGTGTTCGACGGCGTCTTCACCCTCGCGTGGCATCTGTGGATTCAGTTCGAAGGACTGGAAATGCAGCTCCACCTGCAAGTCACCACCGACGCGGGCGATGGCGGCTTCGAGTGATTTCAATCCCACCGCGCACCACGGGCAGGCCACGTCGGACACGAAATCGATCTTGATGGGGTGCGGCATGGGGCTCTCACTGTGGTGGTGGTGATGAAGTATCGGTATCCATCAGATGGGGGCGCATCCACGCCTGTCAATCGCATCCGCTTCGAATCGGTTAAAAGCGCGTGATGCATCCGTACGCACGTTGGCGGCGTAAGACCTTGCAACTCGTGCAGGTGCGGCCCGTGCAACGCGCATGGCCACCCCGCCGGGTGTATCCCAACCCTTACGGAGCACCATCCTGATGAACAAGACCCTGATCGCCACCGCCCTGCTGGCCTGCATTGCCGCCGCCTGCTCACCCAAGACCGAAGCCGAGACCACGGTACCCATGGCCGACGCCGCACCCGCGGCGGGCATGCCCGCCGCCATGCCGGAAGCGGCAGCGATGCCCGCCGCCAATCCGATGGTCGGCGGTGCCGAGATGTTTGCCGACAAGGACATCATCGACAACGCCGTCAATTCCAAGGACCACACGACCCTGGTCGCCGCCGTGAAAGCGGCCGGACTGGTGGATACGCTGAAAGGTCCCGGCCCGTTCACCGTGTTCGCGCCCACCAACGCCGCCTTCGACGCCCTGCCCGCAGGCACTGTCGACACGCTGTTGAAGCCTGAAATGAAGGGCGACCTGACCAAGGTGCTGACTTACCACGTGGTCCCGGGAAAGATTGATGCCGCCACCCTGGTCGGGCTGATCCAGGCCGGCAGCGGCACCGCCACCGTGACCACCGTGCAGGGCGGCACCCTGACCGCCACGCTGGCCGGTGAAAACGTCAATCTGACCGATGCCAAGGGCAATGTGGCCACTGTCACGACGGCTGACGTTATGCAGAGTAATGGCGTGATCCACGTAGTGGACAAGGTCTTGATGCCGTAAGCGTCCTCGTCGTCGCTTGCGGGTCACCCGAGGGGACGGCTCAGGCCGTCCCCTTTTTTGTGGGTGTTGGGAAGCCTGTCCAGACAAAGTCCCACCAGTAGCGCGTCGCTCTTCCTCGAAACTGTCGCTCTCTCCTCGAAAGCGCCCCTCTCCCCAAAGCCGTCCATATCCCCATCGAAAGTGCCCCTCTCCCCTTGTGGGAGAGGGGCGCGATCTGTGACCGCGATGGATTTCGGAAAGATGATCCCGCGGCTGCGACTCTTCCATATTCCAAAAACTGCGCTTCCTGCATCGCCTGCCCTTCCATTTGTCTAGGACAGCAGCCAAGCACCACAAACCCCCTGTCACAAAACTGGCATCACCACCGCGTAACGTCATCGTCATCCAATTGTCTTGAACGCTACGACTCCCGCCACCCATGCTGGTCACTGCTACCGATGCGTTGCCGTTCCGTGGCATGCCCTGCCTTATCTGGGCCTATGGCTTCGACGCAGAAGGTCACGGCGGGCCGTTGGACGTCACCGCACTGGATGACGATCGCTTGCAGCAAGCGCGGCAGGAACATGCTTGGCTATGGCTGCATTTCGATACGAGTGACGCACGCACGCCGCAGGCCATCGCAAGGCTCGGCTTACCGGAAGAGATCACCGAGGCGCTGCTCTCGCACGACACCCACGTGAGCCTGCAGAGGGAAGGCGCGACGGCGTTCGGGGTGTTCGTCGACTGGCGTCACCAGCGTGGCGTGGAGATCGGGGCACATTCATTCGCCCGCAGCGAGAAGGAAGTGGGCTGGCTGCATTTTGCCGTCGCTGGGGATCTGCTGGTAACGGCACGACGGCAGGCCTTGCGTTCGGTGGAACGGGTGCACCAGCACGTGCGCAGCGGGGTGCGTTTTGATTCTGCGGCCGAGCTTCTGGAAGCCATTGTGGAACAGTTCGCGGCGTCGGTTGCGCATGCAACGGATGAGTTGGGCACGGAGCTGGACCGCATCGAAGACCGGGTACTCACTGATCGCCTAGGTGAAGAGCGCCGTGACCTGGCGGTCTTGCGCCGGCAGGGCGTGCACATGCATCGCCCGTTGACGGCGTTGCGGCGGGTGCTGAAGCAGTTCGAGCAGCGCCATGCGGCGACTTCGCATCACGACCTGGTGCAGGCGGCATCGCGGTTGTCGCAGCGCTTCGATGAGCTGGACAGCGACGTGGTGACGCTGCAGGAACGTGCGCGACTGTTGCAGGAGGAAGTAGCGGCCAAGCTGGCCGAGCAGACCAACCGCCATCTGTTCGTGCTGTCGGTAGTCACGGCCTTGTTGTTGCCGCCGACGCTGGTGGTAGGCGTGTTCGGAATGAACATGCACAACCTGCCGCTGATTACGAGCCCGCACGGATTCGGGATCGCCATGGGCCTGGGGATTGCATCCAGCGTGTTTGTCTATGTTTTGCTGCGGCGGTTTGGGGTTGGGCGGTGATTATTGGCTTATACGGGTCCGATTCATTCCCTTTGGATTGCGGCTCCGTCCGACGTCAACAGGGGAGTTGTTGAAGTTGGAGCGTTAATTCACTTGTCACTGCTGCGTCCGTAAAAATAATTAAAAAGCAAGATGAGCGTCGATATCGCAAGGAATATCCAGCAGATTGCAAAGACGACGCCAGCGATCCAAGCGCCTAACAGAAGCGTGAAGGCAACACCGTCAAGATCGGAAGCTCTAGCACCCCATGACAGCAGGCCAAGAATCACGGCCGTTAGCCACGCAATAAAGGCGTAGCGCTTTCCTCGCGTAATCAGACTTGCATCGGTCTCTGTAACCGTAGGCATCAATTCCCTACATTCCCTATTCGTTTGCAGGCGACCGAAGTGGCACCTAACGCCTGAGTTAAGTCGACCTGCGAAGCGGTTCCGGCCTGAATAGATGGTTAGACCTTTTTCCTAGCCACTACAGCGCTGACTAGAGTAGCGCAAACGGCAATGGCTAGACCTGTGAGAACGAATGGTGGACGCCACATCAAAGCGGTAAAGCCACTGAACAAGGCCGCGGCACCGAAAATGTGCGGAGAATAGTGCCATCTACGCAGATACGGGAGGAGGCCCGCCGCAAGGAGTGCGGTCGCAAGCGTCGCGGCCAGGAATGTGATGGGGCTGATTTCACCTCGACGAAGGTGACTCATTGCCGTTGCGGCATAGAGAACGGCTAAAAGGAGCTGAAGCACAACTAAGGTTGAAACTGTAAGGGCCCACCTGCGCGGCAAGGCTGATCCAGAACTCAACGGTGTGGAGGGTGGTTGATATGGGTTTTCTTGGCTCACGAGGAATTTCTCTACAAAAAATCTAACTGGTTGATAACCCGTAATCAAAATCATAGTAATGCTTCCCGCCCTCTATCCGGATCCCAAGCGTCCCGGATATCCCCACAAGCTCACCTGTCCCCGTATCCGGCACCACTTCAATCACCAGTCGCTGCGCTTCACTGGTCATCACGCCCTTGTGCACCAGCACGAAGCTGCCTTCGCGGCCATGCAGCGTTCCGGTGACGCGCTCGATGGCGACATAGGCCGCGGACGTGGGAATGTCGCTGCGTGCCGCCAGCATTTCGCCCTTGCCCATGGCCTGCAGGTCACCGCTGAATTGCTTGTCCAGCGACATCCGGCCCAGGCTGGAGCCGGCGGCCACATCGCCCTCGCCCAGCGGCTGCATTTTTACTTCGAAGGTGCCGCTGGCGTGCTGGATCATGGGGTTCTCGATGAAGGTGCCGGCGACTTGCCGCCATTGGACTATGGTGTGCGCGTCCCCATGTCGGGTCAATGCGGCGGCTGGATTTCGCACTCCACGCATGCGACTTGCCGCACACTGCCCTCCTCTTGCAACGCATGACCACTCCAGGAACTGCCATGAGCGATTTCGACCTGACCCCACCCAGCGCCGCAGAACGCGAAACGTTGATTGATGGCCTGAACAGCGAAGAACGCCGCGTGCTGCTGGAACACGGCACCGAAGCCGCCTTCTGTGGCGTGTTCCTGGACAACAAACTGGAAGGCGTCTACACCTGCCGCCTGTGCGGCCTGCCGCTGTTCCGCTCCAGCGCCAAGTTCGATTCCGGCACCGGCTGGCCCAGTTTCTTCCGGCCCTACGACGACGCGCACGTGAAGACCATCCGCGACACCAGCTACGGCATGATCCGCACCGAAATCGTGTGCGCGCGTTGCGACAGCCACCTGGGCCATGTGTTCCCGGACGGCCCGCCGCCTACCGGCGATCGCCATTGCCTCAATTCGGTGTCGCTGGGCTTTACTGAACACGGCGCACGCCTGCCCGATCCTCTGCAGCGTGGAGGTGCCGAGGCCCTGCCTGCGGCCTGATCCATGAATGTCCCGCAACCATGGCCGCGACTGGCGCCGCCAAAGGCTGTTCCTGGCCGCGGAGTGGGTGCAGACTCGGCCACGCTTACCGATCGGAGAATGAAGATGAAACTTCCACTGTTCATCGCCGGCCTTGCCGTCGCCGCCCTGTTGTCGGGCACGGCCGACGCAAGGTCACGCAACGTGACCGACGCCGACGCACCCCGCAGCCTGCCCGCCAGCGGACCGGTCAGCGTGGCGTGGACCGATCCTTCCGAGTTTTCCGACCTGCGCTTCAGCGGCAACCGCTGGGCCGCGCAGCGCGGCAACTGGGTGGAACAACTGGCCCGCCACCTGCAGACCCGCGCCAACGCACGCCTGCCACAGGGCGAACGACTGGAAGTCACCATCACCGACATCATGCGCGCGGGCCAGTACGAGCCCTGGCGCGGCCCTAACCTGCAGGACGCACGCATCGTGCGCGAGATCTACCCGCCGCGCATGACACTGACCTTCAAGCGCCTGGATGCCCAGGGTGTGGTGATCGACGAAGGCACGCGTTCGCTCCGCGATTCCGGTTTCATGATGAGCGCCTCCTCGGTTGGCTCCAGCGACCCGCTGCGCTTCGAGAAGAACATGATCGATGACTGGATCCGTAGCGAGTTCAGGCCGCCAACCAGCGCCTGATACCAACCAGGCGTCGCGATGGCCATGCATGCACGGCGCGCCTGCATGGCCACCCGGACCACGCGGACTGGAGGGCTTCGCGAGGCGATGTGCGGGGCAGTTTCATTCAGCCTTGTTCGTATCCAGTTCACACTTTTTGGCCTTGGCTCTCACAGTCTTAACGTTTTCCACGACACACTGTCCCTCAACGTCACGTCGCCGCACGGAATGATGCTTCTGCACTCCGGCGCGCATTGAACCCAGGGACCGCACGCATGAACCAGAAGCTCAAGACCGGCTCGGTAGAGCTGGAAGCCGCGTTCATTGAATGGGTGAAGAGCAACGCCTACAACCCGGCTGAAGCCATCGACCACTTCATGGAAAAGTCGGAGTACGTGCTGAACGCCATCCAGGCCGTGGTGGAACATACGCGCGACAAGATTACCGAACGCACGCGCCAGCACCTCACCCGCCTGTCCGAAGACACGGTATTCACCGCGCAGTTCCCCATGGTCTACGCCTGCCAGAACCTGGAAGGCAAGGCCATGCGCTACACCATTGCATTGACCATCGGCGACCACGATGCCGAATGGATTGGCCGGGTGTGGGCCGACGGTGATTACCTGGGCGAAGTGCACGGCAGCGGCAGTGGGCCGCGGGCCAATTACATCGAACTGGCGCGCATGCACATTGAATCGCACATCAGCTGCCCGGGCGAGTTCAAGCCGCGCCTGCGCAGGTGATCAGGCGCGCCTGGCCAAGCCTGTGTGGTCAGAATGAATCACTGCCCGGTCGCAGCTCGATGTTCAAGGCGGTGGCGACCAGGCGCATGGCTTCGTCGTCACGGCTGCTGGTGATCCATCCACCATAACTGTCGCTGCCGGTATCCCAGGTCCACAAGGTGTAGCCGTGTTCGCGCAGACGGTCGTAGGCGGTGGACATCAGCGCGGGGATATCGGTGTTGTCCAGGAACTCCTCTTCGGTCGGATCGCCACCCCAGTCGATGTCCAGGTTCCAGCGCCGCACCAACTCGGTCACGCTGTCGACGAAGGATTCGCTGTCCTTCCAGTCGACATAGAAACCGGACGTCCAGTCGATCGCATCCTTCAGCAGCCACACCGGCTCGTCCACGTCGCCGGCCTCCGCCGAGGCCTCGCGGTAGTGCGAGAACTGGCGCAGCGCGGTTTCCTCGTCGCCCGGGTTGATCAGCAGCAGCAATTGCCAGACCAGCGCCTCGGGGGTGAGTGCATCGGCATCGGGATCGTCTTCCGGATCCATTTCGAAATCGCCGTAATCGGCTTCGTTGTCGGGCAAGGTCATGGGCGGCGCCGTGGGTTATTCGTGCGCAGATAGTGTGCTTTTACCCCGCGCAGGGAAAGTACTTGCTTGCGTCGGACGGGAGGCATGGACCACCTGCATTCGCGTGCAACCGGGCGATATGGAAAACTGGTCGCATCCAACCGCACGGGAGCCATGCCATGCAATGCCGAGCGACCGTGCGCACGCCATGACGGTCTATGTCGACGACGCGGTGGTGTTGTGGCGCGGCCAGCGCTGGGCGCACCTGATGGCGGACACGCTGGACGAATTGCACGCCATGGCCGCCGACCTGGGCATCCCACGCCGCGCCTTCCAGGACAAACCCAGCGGCGCGCACTACGACGTCACCCCAGCCCTGCGCGAGCAGGCCCTCACGCTCGGCGCTACCGCCATCTCAAGGCATGTGGATCGAGAACAGGTGCGCGCCGTGATCCGCAACGCCCGCGCACAGGCCACGCCGCGAATGTAGCGTGCGCCATGCGCACGATCGGGCATGGTCGCCTCGTGCGCATGGCGCACGCTACGCGGAAGCACAACCGCTTGCCTTGGTTTATCCTCCTGTCCCCGCCAAGCCAACTCCAGGCCCACCATGTCCGACACGCCTCCCGATCACCTGGCCATCAATCCCGCCAGCCCGTTCCACGATGAAGCCGCGATCGACCGTGGCGTCGGCATCCGCTTCAACGGCGTGGAGCGCGACAACGTGGAGGAATACAGCATCAGTGAAGGCTGGATCCGCGTGCAGGTCGGCAAGTCCAAGGATCGTCGCGGCAACCCGATGACGGTCAAGGTCAAGGGCGAAGTGGTGGCGTACTACCGCGATATCGCCTGAGGGTTACGCTGCACGCTGGCAGCATGCGTTTATTTCGCCTGGGCGCCGCCGAGGTGGGTGGCCAGGAACGCCAGCAAACGCGTGTAGTACTCGCGGCGATGTTCTTCGGTGAAGAAGCCGTGGCCTTCGCTCTTGAAGTACAACGATTCGACCGGCACGCCTGCCTGCTGCAAGGCCTTCTCCATCTTGCGCGTGTGCTCGACCGGAGCACGCTCGTCCTGGCCGCCGGCGGCGAGGAAGACCGGCGCCTTGATGCGTGCCGCCAGGTTGACCGGTGACACTTCGGCAAGCGTATCTCGCTCACCGAGCCATTCGTTGGTCCACGTCTTCCAGGAACGGCTGTACTTTGCGTCGTCCTTGTGCATCTTCTCCAGGTCGTACACGCCGACGTAGCCAACCGCGCACTTGTATAGCGAAGGCTCCTTCGCCGCGCCCATCAGCGCCGCGTAGCCGCCGTAGCTGGCGCCGTAGATGCAGATGCGCGACGGATCCGCGATCTGTTGCTCGATGGCCCAACGCGTCGCATCGGTCAGGTCATCCTGCATCCGCTTGCCCCACTGGCGCGCACCCGCCTGGTAATAGTCACGGCCATAGTTGCCCGAGCCGCGATAATTCAGGCGCAGCACCGCATAGCCGGCGTCGGCCAGCATCTGGCTGTCGTCATCGAATTCCCAGCGATCGAAGACCCCGAATGGCCCGCCATGCGGCATCACGACCAACGGCAATGGTTTCTCCTTCCCGTTCGGCAAGGTCAGGTAACCATGCAGCTGCATGCCATCGCGTGCCTTCACTTCGATGGCGCGCGCAGGCGACACCTTCGCAATCGGGAACCACTCGCGCCGGCTGTATACGAGGTCCGCTTCCTTGGTCGTGGTGTCGAACAGGTAGAAGTCGCCGTTGTTGCGGTCGCTCCACACTTGCAACAACGCCAGGCGGCCATCGCGGGTGGTCGAGGTCACTGCGACAGCATGGCCGGGGAAGGCTTTTTCCAGGCTGCGGTACAGGCGCGCAGTGGACGATTTCTCATTGAAGAAACGGCTGCGGATGCCATCGCCCATGAACCATGCGCCGGCCGGCTCGTGCGAATCCAGTCGCTCGATGATGCCGAATGGATCAGCGACCGCATCGCGAACGAGGGGGCTGCGCGTATCAGTGGCCGGATCGTAAGCAAGGATTGCATCCGGTCCGCCCGGCACTTCACTTTGCAGGTAGGCGGTCTTGCCATCCTCGGAAAAACCCAGTGCCCCCACCACTGCACCACTCTTCGCCTCGTCGTTCACCAGGCGCCAGTCCTGGCCACGGGCCTCGCGGTAATACAGCTTGCTGACGTTGTCGTATCCCGCGCCACGGGCGAAGCGGACCTCGCCCGCACCATCGATGGCGAAGGATGCATTGCGTACCGGCGCCGTAGCGACCGTGACCCGGTTCCGGTTGTAGATGTTCATCTTCTCGACCCGCGTCTGCGGGTCAGTGGTCAGCGGCATCGCCGAGACCAGGATGTTGCTGTCGTCGCCGGCCAGCGGATCGATCATGAACACCGCCGCCTCGGGCGTAAGGCGGATGGTGCCGCCCACGTTGGCCATGTCGCTGACGCCGTTGGGGCTGGCTAGCAGCATCGGCTTGCTGCCATCGGCATTGACTGCATGCAGTTCGCCGGTGGCGTACGGGGCGTCCTGGGTTCCCAGGCGCTGGGCCATCGCCACTACCACGCGCTCGTCGTTGGCCCACCAGAAATCGTTCACCAGGGAATGTTCGCCGCCGATGGCCTTGGCCGTGATGGCCTTGTCCGAGCGACGCACGATTGCAAGAGCAGTGCGATCTTCCAGCGGCACGGTCACCGCCAGGTATTCGCCGGTCGGCGAAATCTTGATGCGCTCGTACTTGTCACGCTTGAGATAGGACTCAAGATCCACCTGTGCCATTGCCGGCGCGCAACCACCGAATGCCAGCAACAACGCGACCACCTTGATCGTCCGCATGATTTGCGCCCCCTTTCCCTAGGTTCCCTGCGTCACAGCATACCGGTCAGGACTTCAGTTTCCACCCGGTTTTGAAGATCCACCACACCGCGACTAGGCAGAGCGCCAGGAAGCCGAGGATGGCTGCGACGCTGATGCCCACGTTGACGTCGGCCACGCCGTAGAAACTCCAGCGGAAACCGCTGACCAGGTAGACCACGGGGTTGAACAGGGTGATCTTCTGCCATGCCGGCGGCAGCATATGGATGGAATAGAACGCGCCGCCCAGGAAGGTCAGCGGCGTGACCACCATCAGCGGGATCACCTGCAGTTTCTGGAAGTCGTCGGCCCACAGGCCGATGATGAAACCGAACAGGCTGAAGGTGACTGCAGTCAGCACCAGGAAGCAGACCATCCACAGCGGATGCAGGATTTCGTACGGCACGAACAGTCGCGCCGTGGCCAGGATCAAGACGCCCAGCATCAGCGATTTGGTAGCGGCCGCACCCACGTAGCCGATCACCACTTCAATGTACGACACCGGTGCCGACAACAGTTCGTAGATCGTCCCCGACCACTTGGGCATGTAGATGCCGAACGAGGCATTGGAGATGCTCTCGTTCAACAAGGACAGCATGATCAAACCGGGAATGATGAAAGCCCCGTAGCTGACCCCATCGATGTCGCCCATGCGCGAGCCGATGGCCGCGCCGAAGACCACGAAGTAAAGCGAGGTGGACAGCACCGGCGAGGCGATGGACTGGGTCAGCGTGCGGAAGGTGCGCGCCATTTCAAAACGGTAGATCGCGCGGATCGCGTGCCAATTGAACGAAGCACTCATGCGCGCGCCTCCTGCTTGCCGGCATGCACCAGGCTGACGAAGATCTCTTCCAGCGAACTCTGGCTGGAATGCAGGTCCTTGAAGTCGATGCCCAGCTCGCCCAGTCGCTTGAGCAGCGTGGCGATGCCGGTTTCTTCCCGCTGGGTGTCGAAGGTGTAGACCAGTGAATGACCTTCGTCGGCGAGTTCCAATGACAGATCAGCCAGCGCAGCGGGAATGGCAGCAAGCGGAGCCTGCAACGTCAGCGTCAATTGTTTCTTGCCCAGCTTGTGCATCAGCACGTGCTTGTCCTCCACCAGGATCAGTTCGCCCTTGCTGATCACGCCGATGCGGTCGGCCATTTCCTCGGCCTCCTCGATGTAATGCGTGGTCAGGATGATGGTCACGCCCTGCTCGCGCAGCGCACGCACCATCTCCCACATGTCGCGGCGCAGCTCCACGTCCACGCCGGCGGTGGGCTCGTCCAGGAACAGGATGCGTGGCTCGTGCGACAAGGCCTTGGCGATCAGCACGCGGCGCTTCATGCCGCCGGACAGCGCCATGATCTTGCTGTCCTTTTTCTCCCACAGCGACAGGTCGCGCAGGATTTTTTCCAGGTAGGCCGGATCCGGCGCCTTGCCGAACAGGCCGCGGCTGAAGGTGACCGTGGCCCACACGGTTTCGAACGCGTCGGTGGAAAGTTCCTGCGGCACCAGCCCGATCTTCGCGCGCGCGGCGCGATAGTCGCGCACGATGTCGTGGCCGTCGGCGACCACGCTGCCGCTGCTGGCGTTGACAATGCCGCAGATGATGCTGATCAGGGTGGTCTTGCCTGCGCCATTGGGGCCCAGCAGGGCGAAGATCTCGCCGCGTCGTATCTCCAGGTCCACGGACTTGAGTGCCTGGAAGCCCGATGCGTAGGTTTTCCCCACTCCCTGGATGGAAAGGATGCTGCGCGTCTCCATTCGCTGGCCCGTTGCAAGGTGGGGGTGAATCCTACCCGATGGCAGGCCACGCGACTGTCCCACCCGCGGGAAAAACCGTCCCTGCCCTTGGCTTTTGCTTAGAATCCCCGCCTCCCACTTCGAGCCACCACCCATGTCCAGGAACTCCAAGGCCAAGCGCGACAAGAAGCGCAAGCAGCAACCCAAGCGTCCGTTCCAGCGGCTCAACCGCGACATGGACGTGGAGAACCACGCGGTCATGCAGGACGACGAAGGCAACGTGGTGGCCGCGATTGGACTGCAAGGTACCGAGTGGCTGCTGTCGGTCGGTGGCCAGACCATGGGCGGTGGCGACAACCCGGTGCCGATGCTGGCCATGTTGATGCACCTGCAGAAGCTGCAGGAACGCGAAGGCAAGACCGTATCGTTGACCTATTCCCAGCAACTCACCCAGTTCGTCGCCGACCTGGCTGCGGATGAAAACCAGACGCCGGAGGAATACCTGGCACAGCTGGCTACCGAGTTCGAAGCCGATGCTGCCGGCGACGGAGAGAGCCAGGGCGACGACGAGGGCGACGAAGCCGACCCAAGCGAGAAGCCCGCCGCATAAGGTTCGCCACGCATCAGGCCGCCGACGCGGGCGCTGCCGAAGCGGCCCGCGCCCGACAATCACGGTTTCTTTGCCCGCAAGGGCGCATAGTGGGGCCTGGACGGCGTATTCCACGCCATCCGCATGGCCACGAGGTGCATTCCGCCCTCGCAGGAGGGTCTGGATGAAAGTGGTAAAGAAGAGCAGCGGCAAGGGCACCACCACCAAGGGGCCGCCGACCGGCAGCGACGGCAACCTGCACAAGCGCATCGAGAGCGAGCGCATCGCCAGCGACATCGCCGATTACGAAAAATCCGGCGGCAAGGTCGAGAAACTCGGCGTGACCCGCGTGTTGCAAACGGTGGAACCGGCCAAGTCCGGCGAAGTGGCCAAGTCCGTACCGCAGGCGCGTCCGCGCTCGCGCTGAGAAGATTTCCAGATTCGCTCCGCGGATGGCCGCGGAGCGATGCCGGGCTGGACACTCTTCAGAGCTTCAACGCGCCGTTCTCGACGATGACCTTGCCGTCCAGGGTGACGGTACTGTTCTGCAGCGATACGTCGTGTCCATACGCCACCGAGTTGTCGCCGCCGGCCCACAGGTTGTTGCCCATGCCCAGCGTGACCGCACCGGCCGGCACCCAGTTGCCGACCTTGCTCTCGGCCGCCAGCTTGATGTTGGGATTGATGCCCAGGTCGACGTAACCGAACAGGTCCTTGCGCGCATCCTCCGTCGCGTCGTAGGCCGCCTTCATGTCGGCGAAGCCGGGGCCTGATCCGGCCATGCCCGTCAGCTTGCCTTCGGCGAAGGTGAGGGTGAGGTCATCGACCTGCTTGCCGCGGAAGAACGAACGCGGTTCCACCACCTTGCCGGTGGCCGTACCCGGCACCGGCGTGACGAACACTTCGCCGGCCGGCAGGTACACCGCCACCGCCGAGCCGCCCTGCTTGAGGTCTTCGGGCGAAATGATGCCGTCGCTTACGCCGACCGGACGCCCTTGCACCTGCACCGCAAGGTCAGTGCCGTTGGCATTGGTGATGCGCATTTCCTTGCCGGCGGCCAGCGCGGCCTTGATCTGTTCGCCACGCGCCTGCAGGTCGCCGTAGTCCACGTTGACGCCATTCCAGAACATGTCCGCGAGGGCCTGTTCGGACATGCCGTAGCGCTCGGCCCGCCATGCGGTCGGATACAGGTTGTTGCCCACGTCCACCGTGCGCACGTTGTTGCGACGGAAGGCCTGCTGCACCGCTTCGCCGGACTTGCCGCGCGCGGCGACGCGCTTGGGATCGGCGCCTTCGAACAGGTTTTCGGTGGTGCCGTTGCCCAGGCTGATCACCACGTCCAGCACGTCGGCGAGCTTGGCGCCCAGTTCGTCGGGCCGCGCGTCGTACTTCTCGGGCACATCGAAGAACAGCCGCTTGGACATGCGGTCGCTGCTGTAGTCGACCATCGGGTAACCACCGGCCTTGGCCACTTCCACCGCGATGTTCTCCATCAGCTCCGCGTCCTGCGAGCGACCGGTGATCATCACCACTTCACCTTCCTTCACCGCGGCGCTCTGCGTCACCAGGCGCTGCGCCAATGCATCGAGATCGGTGGGCGCAGCCTTGGCAGGCTCCGCCACGGGTGTCGTTGCAGGCGCAGGCGTCGCAGTGGCCGCCGTGTCCGTGGCACCGGTAGCAGGACGTTGGCAGGCTGCCAACGCGCAAACGGCGACCGCAATCGCGGCCGCAAGTAACGGCTGTTTCATGGCACGGTTCTCCGACGTAGCCCGACGGGGCAGGTTTCCATGCCAACGCGCGCCCACCTTGGCAACGGACACCGTTGGTCGGTCGCGTGGCCCGCCTGCAGGCCGCTTGGCACCGCGGTACGACTGCTAACATCGCCCGCAGCCAACCGGGCTTTAGCTGACAGGTACCGCATGAAGCGTCTCGCCATCTCCCTGCTTTCCGTTTCCGTCGGGCTGGCCCTGCCGGCCGCACGCGCGGAACAAGCGCCCGCGTTCGACCCGCAGCGCTTGTCTGCGATGGTCAAGACGCTGTCTTCGGACGAATTCGAAGGCCGTGGCCCCGCCACCGCCGGCGAGACCAGGACCGTGGAGTACGTGATCGAACAGATGAAGGCCGCCGGACTGCAGCCCGGTGGTGATTTGAAGGACGGCAAGCGCGCCTGGACCCAGGCCGTGCCGCTGTTGCGCGCCGAGATCACCGGTACCCCGCAGATTTCGCTGCAATCCAACGGCAAACGCCAGACGCTGGCACAGGGCACCGAGATCGCGTTGCGTGCGGCGATGGACGGCTCGGCCTCGGTCGACATCGTCGACGCGCCGCTGGTGTTCGTGGGCTATGGCGTGGATGCGCCGGAACGCAACTGGGATGACTTCAAGGACGTGGACCTGAAGGACAAGATCGCGGTGGTGCTGATCAACGATCCGGACTTCGAGGGCGGCGAAGGCGATTTCGGCGGCAAGGCCATGACCTACTACGGTCGCTGGACCTACAAGTACGAGGAGGCCGCGCGGCGCGGCGCCAAGGGCGTGCTGGTCGTGCATGAAACCGCGCCGGCGTCGTACGGCTGGGCCACGGTGAAGAATTCCAACACCAACACCATGTTCGACATCGTGCGCGAAAAGCCGCGCGACTCGCACACGCAGGTGGAGGGCTGGATCCAGCGCGACACGGCCGCGGCGATGTTCAAGGATGCCGGGCTGGATTTCGAGGCCTTGAAGCAACAGGCCCGGACGCGCGATTTCAAGCCGGTGGAACTGGTGGGCCAGACCTTGTCGGCGAAGTACGACGTGGATGCGAAAGTCATCACCTCGCAGAACATCGTCGGCCGCATCGACGGCCGCACGCGCCCGGACGAGACCGTGATCTACAGCGCGCACTGGGACCACCTGGGCGTGGGCCAGCCCGATGCCAAGGGCGACCGCATCTACAACGGCGCGGTGGACAACGCCACCGGCACCGCCGCATTGATCGAACTGGCGCAGGCATTCGCCAAGACCAGGCCGGAACGTTCCATCGTGTTCCTCAACGTGACCGCGGAGGAAAAAGGGCTGCTCGGTTCCGAGTACTACGCGTCCAGGCCCCTTTACCCGATGGGCAAGACCGTGGGCGTGTTGAACATGGACGCGCTGGACCCACACGGTCCGGCGAAGAACTTCACCACCTCGGGCAGCGCCAAGGTCGACCTGCTTGACCAGCTGGTGGACACCGCCAAGCACTACGACCTGGCCTACAGCAGCGATCCCAAGCCCGAAGCCGGCCACTTCTTCCGCTCCGATCATTTCCCGTTCGCCAAGCGCGGCGTGCCGGCAATCTCGTTTGGCTCGGGCGATGACCTGGTGGACGGCGGCGTGGCCGCGGGCAAGGCGATGGAAGAGGCCTACGTCAAGGACCGCTACCACCAGCCCGCCGACCAGTGGGAAGCCGACTGGAGCTTCACCGGCATGGCCCGCGACCTGCAGTTGCTCTACCGCGTAGGCAACGACCTGGCCAACTCCAACCGCTGGCCGAACTGGAGCAGCGATTCGGAATTCCGCGCCGCGCGCGACGCGACGGCGGCGGACCGCAAATAAGCGGCGTGCCGGTTCCCGGCGCCTGCCTACGCGGCCTCCCTTGCCTTGCCAGGGAGGAGTGAAAGACTTCACTCCTCCCACCCACACACGACACACCAGACACCGTTACACTGCGGACGCCGGGTTTGGGGATCCGGCTTCCCCCGTGTACCACCAGAGGTGTCGGACCGATGGCTGTTACTGCGCTGGCTGATACAGCCATGAGTGTCGCGTTGCAGGGTTTTGACGAAGACTCCTGGGACGATCTTCTCAACTACATCGAGGAACGCCGGGTCATCCCGATCATCGGGCCCGACCTGCTGCGCGTGCAGACCGACAGTGGTCCACGCCCCTTGTACGAATGGCTGGCGGAAAAACTCGCCGGTCGCCTGCAGGTGGACACCGCCGGCCTGCCGCAACCGCTGACGCTCAATGACGTGGTGTGCTGCTACCTGGGCCAGCGCGGGCGTCGCGAGGAAGCCTACACGCGCCTGCGCTCGATCCTGCGCGAAGTGGAATTCGAACCACCGCTGGCCTTGCGGCAGCTGGCGCAGATCACCGACTTCGATCTGTTCGTCACTACTACGTTCGATCCGCTGCTGGAACGCGCGGTCAACCTGGAGCGCCACGGCGGCCAGCCGATGGCCGACGTCATCGCCTACGCACCCAACCGCGTCGCCGATTTGCCGGTGGAACGCAGCCAGTTGCAGCGCACGGTGGTCTACCACCTGCTCGGTCGCTTGTCCGCTTCGCCGACCTACGTGGTGTCCGACGAAGACATGCTGGAGTTCATCTGCGCCTTGCAGTCCGAGCACCTGACCCCGGAGAAACTTTTCCACGAACTGGAACACAGCCACCTGCTGCTGATCGGCAGCGATTTCTCCAACTGGCTGGCGCGCCTGTTCCTGCGCATGGCCAAGCGCAAGCGCCTGTCCGATCCGCGCGACTTCAGCGAAGTGTTCGCCGACGACCACACCATGAAGGACGATCGCCTGGTCGCGTTCCTGCAGCAGGTCAGCGTGCGCACGCGCGTCTACGGTGGCGCCGAAGCCTTCGTATCCGAACTGCATGCGCGCTGGCTGCGCCGGCAACCGGTGGCGTCTCCGTCGAATGCTTCCGCCGGCAACGCGCCGCAGCGTTTCCTGCCGCCGTCGCGCGAGATGCCGGAAAACGCCATCTTCATCAGCTACGCGCGCGAAGACCTGCCCGCCGTGCAGCGCCTGAAGGGCGCGATGGATGCGGCCGGCCTGACCACCTGGTTCGACCTAGACCGGCTGGAAGGCGGCGACGACTACGACCGCAAGATCCGCGCGAACATCGGCCGCTGCAGTTATTTCATGCCGGTGATTTCCGCGACCACCCAGCGCCGGCAGGAAGCGTATTTCCGCCGCGAATGGAGCTATGCGGTGGACCGTTCGCGCAACATCGCCGACGGCGGCGTGTTCGTGCTGCCGGTGTGCATCGACGACACCAGCGAAGCCGAGGCCCTGGTGCCGGAACTGTTCAAGGCGCTTCACATCGTGCGCCTGCCCAACGGCGAACCGGCGCCGGAATTCCTGCGTCGCCTGCAGGACCTCTTCAGTGGAGCGCGCGCATGACGTCGACGGACACTACTTCGCCGCAGCACCTCCTGCCGGAAGACAACCGCATCGCCGCCGTCACCCTGGATCCGGAGAATCCCTGGCTGGGCCTGTTCTCCTACACCGAGGAAACCCGCGCCTACTTCCACGGTCGCGACGAGGAAACCGCGGAGCTCGCGCGCCGCGTGCAACGCAAGTTGCTGAGCGTGCTGTTCGGCCAGTCCGGCCTGGGCAAGACCTCGCTGCTGCGCGCCGGCCTGGTGCCGCGACTGCGCGCGGAAGGCCTGTGCCCGGTGTACGTGCGCGTGGATTACGCGCCGGAATCGCCCTCGCCTTCGGAGCAGATCAAGGAAGCGATCCTCAAGGCCTCCACCGAAGCCGGTTACTGGACCCAGGCCGGTGTCGCCGTGGAAGGCGAATCGCTGTGGGAATTCATGCACCACCGCGGCGACCTGTTGCGCGATGCGGATGGCCGCACCTTGATGCCCTTGCTGATCTTCGACCAGTTCGAGGAAGTGTTTACCCTCGGGCAGGCCGATGACGCCGGCCGCCTGCGTGCGCGCCAGTACCTGGAAGACCTGGCCGACCTGGTGGAGAACCGCCCGCCGGCCGCGCTGGAAGCACGCATCGAGGAAGACGATGCGGCCGCCGAGCAATTCGATTTCGCGCGCGCCGATTACCGCATCCTGATTGCCTTGCGCGAGGATTACCTGGCGCACCTGGAAGGCGTGAAGACCATCATGCCGTCCATCACCCAGAACCGCATGCGCCTGGCGCGCATGAACGGCACGCAGGCGCTGAGCGCCGTCGCCGAACCGGGCGGCAAGCTGGTGTCGCAGGAAGTGGCCGAGTCGATCGTACGTTTCGTCGCCGGTGGTTCGGAGCTGGGCAACGCGGAAATCGAACCGTCACTGCTCAGCCTGATCTGCCGCGAGTTGAACACGGTGCGGCTGGCACAGGGCCGCAGCGAAATTTCCGCCGACCTGCTGGCCGGTTCGCGCGACACCATCCTGAGTGAGTTCTACGAACGCGCATTGGCCGACCAGCCGGCGGGTGTGCGCCGCGTGGTCGAGGATGAATTGCTGACCGATTCCGGCTACCGCGAAAGCCTGGCCGAAGAGCGCGTATCCAAGGCGCTGGCGGCGGCGGGTGCGCCCGCGGATGCATTGGCGACGCTGGTGAACCGGCGTTTGCTGCGCATCGAGGATCGCCTGGACATGCGTCGGGTCGAGTTGACCCATGACGTGCTGTGCAACGTGGTGCTGGCCAGTCGCGACCAGCGCCACGCCAACGAGGCACGCGAAGAAGCGGAACGCCAGCTCGCGGTGCAGCAGGAACGCGAGGCGACCACGCAGCGCGCCCTGGTGCGTGCACGCCTGATCGCCACCGTGTGCAGTGTGTTGATGGTGGTCGCCGCGATCAGCGCGATCTTCGGCTGGGTCAGCCTGCGCCGTGCGCGTGCGGCCGATGCGCAGGCGCAGCAGGCGCGTGCGGATGCGGAGAAACTGGTTGGTTTCCTCATCGAGGATTTCTATACCGAACTGCAACCCACCGGCCGCCTGGAAACCCTGGCCAAGCTCGCCCACATGAGCGTGGCCTATTACGACGGATTGCCTCCGGAACTGGTCACGCCGCGCACGCAGACCTTGCGTGCGATGGCCCTGATCCGCGAAGGCGCCGCGCTGTATGCCAGCAACGCCGACGAGGACGCGGCGTACCAGAAGTTCGGCGAAGCCCAGGCGACGTTCGAAAAGCTGCGCGCGGACGGCGACACCAGTGAAACGGTTACCTATGGCCTGGCGCTGGCCTTGTTCGAACAGGGCAAGGATGTGGTGGGTGGAGGCGGCGTGCGCGGCACCCCCCAACAGCTGGAGCAGGCCGCAGCCCTGCTGCGTCCGCTGGTGTATGCGCCCAAGGCCTCGCGCCAGTCACGCCAGACCTACGCCGAGATCCTGAACTACTTCAGCCATACCCAACCCAAGGAAACCGGCGTTGCCACCACCCAGGAAGGACGCAAGATCCTGAAAGGCCTGGGTGCGCTGGAGCTTACCGACCTGCAGGCCACGGCCGCTTATGCGGACACCGCCGATTCCGAGGCCCGCCACCTGACCGTACTGGGTCGCCTGGAGGAAGCCAAAGCCTTGGCCCGTGAAGTCTACGGCTTGGCCGAAAAAGTGCTGGAGCAGCGCCCCGGCGACCTGCAATCGCTGGCCAACCGTTACCTGGCTGCCGATATGCTCAGTACCCTGGCCGATCGCCAGCACGATGATGCGGCGGCCAGCGACTTTGCCCAGCGCGGCGTAGAGGCCGCCGAGGAAGCCATCCGGTTCAACCCCTCCAACATCGACTATTGGTCTTCCCTGAGCAGGGCCATGGGCGGCGTGGCCACGCTGCAATTCGAACGCGGCGAAGTGGCGCAGGCGCTGGCTACCGGCCGAGCCGCGATGGCACTGGCACAGGACAAGCGCGCACCTGAAGGTCTCGAGATTACCCTTGCCCAAGGCTTCGGTGGCCAGCTGACCCAGGTGCAGGCGTCGATGGGACAAGCCGCCGCGGCCGAACAGAGCCGGCAGGCGTGGGAGCGCGGACTGGAAGCAGGCCTTGCAAGGTATGTCGCGGACGACCCGAGGCGACTGATCCTGGCCAACTACGGCGGACGCACCCTGTCGCGCCTGCGCCTGGCCGAAGGCCAGCCGCAAGCCGCGCTGTCGCTGGCGCGTGCGGATCTGGATCGACTGGAGAAACTCGACTTGCCCGCCGACAATGCGGGCGTGCAGCGAGTACTGAACAATGTGCTACGCGCCGACCTGAGTACCGGAGCCAACGCGGCCCTGCGCCTGGGGCGTGGGGCGGAAGCCGAGGCGATGATCCGGCAGTGGCAGGCACTTCCGATGGATGCGATGTCGCGAAGCGATAGCCCGGAGGAAACGTCGGCACTGCTCTCCAGGGCGCTCGCGCATGCCGTTGTCCTGCAGGGCCGCACCGAAGAGGCGCGCAAGCTGCTGGAACCGGCCTTGTCCTATTACCGGAAGCAACAGCAGGATGGCGCCAAGGGCACCTCGTTCCGCAAGGATTTCGCCACCACGCTTATTGTCAGTGCCCTGGCCCAAGCGGCAGGCACGCCACAACGCGCGCAGGCCCTGGCGGAAGCCCAAGGCCTGCTCGATGGCACGTCGGAAGAAGTGCAGCAACTGTCGGACTTCCGCGAGTTGAATCGCTGGATCGCGGCGGTGAAGACGCAGTCGCAGTAACACGCGGCGTTTGTGGGAGCGACGTAAGTCGCGAAAGCTCTGATGTCCAAGTGCATACCGGCTTTCGCGACTTACGTCGCTCCCACAAAAATAACCAGACCGCCATCTTTGACATATCGAATTGCCTGGGGTTCACCCCCGTTTTCACGGACACTTACGAGAAGGCCGATCGAGGCCAT
>CALCNV010000139.1 GCA_937897645.1 uncultured Lysobacteraceae bacterium | reverse complement strand
CCTGACGCTGCACGTCACTTTGTAACGCCACGCGTCGCTTTTACCGGCCAAACACAGGCCATTTTTGATGGCTGTCACAATTACACCCGGTGTAGGAGCGGGCCCTGCCTGCGATGCTCTTCGTGCAGGCCAAGGGTTAGAGCATCGCGGGCAGGGCCCGCTCCTACAAGGGCGGGAAGCTCGCGCCCATGGGGCGCTCCTACAAGAAGGCGCGCTCATGGCTGGCGCGATCCGATCGACAGACTGATTAGAATGGCCCGCCGCCGGCAACACGGCGTGCCGCACCGGGGAAATGCATGATCCGCGAACTACTGATGATCCTGTTCGTCACCTGCTCCACCTTGGGCAGCCAACTGCTGATCAAGCACGCCGTCACCCAGATAGCCGCCCGCACCCCGCCCCCGACCGGCATGGACTGGCTGCTCGCCGCCCTGCTGTCACCCACCGTACTGGCGGCCATCGCCGTCCAGGGCCTGGGCTTCATCGTCTGGGTGGTGGTGGTGAGCCGCGTAAAACTTGGCGTCGCCTTCGCCATCTCCGGCGGCACCTTCTACCTGCTGCTGGCCGCACTGACCTGGCTGCTCTACGGCGAACGCCTGACCCTGGGCCAATGGGCCGGGCTGGGCCTGATCTCCAGCGGCGTCCTGATGGTGTCGCTGATGGGCCCCAGCAGCTGAACACCCCGGTCGCCGCCATGCACGAACACAGCTTCGTCATTCCTGCCTACGGCGCCTCCCCGCACCTGCGCGACTGCCTGGACTCGCTGCGCGCCCAGACCCACCCATCGCCCGTGCTGATCAGCACGTCCACCTTCCACAACGGCATCGCCGCGCTGGCCGACGAATACGGCGCGCGCCTGGTGGTGCATGGCCCCAATGCCGGCATCGGCCACGACTGGAACGTGGCACTTGGCTACGCCACGTCGCGCTGGGTCACCCTGGCGCACCAGGACGACGTGTACCTGCCGGAGTTCACCGAACAAACCCTGTCCATCGCCACCCGCTACCCGCAGGCCAACCTGGTGCTGACCGGCTACGGCGAAGTGCTGGACACACGCGTGCGTACCCTCACGGCAATGCTGTGGATCAAGCGCCTGCTGCTGGAACTGGGATTCCTGGGACGCGAGGCCGTGGCCCATGAGGCGGCCAAGCGCAGGCTGCTGCGCTTCGGCTGCGCCATTCCGTGCCCGTCGGTCACGCTGCGTGCTGATCCGGAACTGCGCTTCCGCGAGGACCTGAAGGTCAACCTGGACTGGGACGCCTGGCTGCGCCGCGCCGCGTTGCCCGGGGAATTCGCCTACCTGCGGCAGACCCTGATGCTGCACCGCATACACGCCGCCAGCGAAACCAGCGATGCCATCCGTGCCGGCGTGCGTGCACGCGAGGACCTGATGATGTTTCAATCCCTGTGGCCCGCGCCGGTGGCCACTGTCCTGGCCCGGCTCTATGCCCTGTCCTACGGAAGCAACGGATGAGCCAGTCCACTGACACCCATGCACGTGATACCCGCGTGGCCCCGCCGGCAGCGTGGGCGTTGCGCGACGCGCACGTGGACGCGATGCAGGTCGCGGTGGTGATTCCCAGCTATCGGGTGAAGGCGCATGTGCTGGGCGTCATCGAACAGATTCCCGCCAGCGTGTCGCGCATCTACGTAGTGGATGACGCGTGCCCGGATGCCTCCGGTGCGTGGGTGGAGACCCAATGCAACGACCCCCGCGTCAGCGTGCTGCGCAACGCCAGCAACCAGGGCGTGGGTGGCGCGGTGATGGCGGGTTATGCACAGGCGGTGGCCGACGGCATGGACGTGATCGTGAAGATGGACGGTGACGGCCAGATGGACCCGGCGGCGCTGCCGCAGCTGATCGGTCCGATCCGGCGCGGCGAAGCGGACTACACCAAGGGCAATCGTTTCTACGACCTGACCCAGATCGGGCGTATGCCGGTCGCCCGCATCCTGGGCAATGCGGCGCTTTCGTTCATGACCAAGATCTCGTCCGGGTACTGGGACGTGTTCGACCCCACCAACGGCTATACGGCCATCCACGCACGCGTAGTGCAGAAGCTGCCGCTGGCGAAGATAAGCAAACGCTATTTCTTCGAGACCGACATGCTGTTCCGGCTCAACATCATCCGTGCGGTAGTGGCGGACGTGCCGATGGAAGCACGCTACGGCGCGGAGACCAGCAACTTGAAGATCTCCAGCGTGGTGTTCGATTTTTCGTTCAAGCACCTGCGCAACACCTTCAAGCGCCTCTTCTACAGCTATTTCCTGCGCGACCTGTCGCTGGCCTCCATACAGCTTCTGATTGGAGTCCTGTTCCTGCTGGTGGGTACCGGCATGGGCATTGCGTTCTGGGTGCAATCGTCGTCCACGGGCGTCACCGCGTCGGCCGGCAGCGTGATGCTGGTGGCCTTGCAGATCATCGTCGGCATCCAGTTGGTGCTGGGGTTCCTGGCCTATGACATCGCCGCGGTGCCACGGCGCACGCTGTATCGCCTCTTGGCCCGCGATGGCGTGGGTACCACGACGCCATGAGCGACGAATTCGACCAGCACTACACCGACTACCAAACCAACCGCAGCCCGTTGCGGAAGTGGGTGCGTCGCGCGTACTTGCGTAGCGCGGCACGCCAGGTGGAAGGGCGCACGCTCGATTTCGGGTGTGGCGTGGGCGAGCTCCTGGAAAAGCTTCCCGCAGGATCGAAGGGCCTCGAGTACAACCTGGCCACGGTGGCGCACTGCAAGCAGCGTGGGCTGGAGGTTGAAGCCTACGATGGCTTTGCCGATGACTGGGGAATGTCGGCGGTGGCAGGCGACCGGTTTGAATCGATGGTGATCAGCCATGTGTTGGAACACCTGCATTCGCCGGCCCAGGTGTTGAATAAATTATTGGCCGCCAGCCAGCGCCTGGGTGTTCGTCGGGTGTTGGTGATCGTACCCGGCCAGGCTGGTTTCAAGATCGACGCAACGCACCTGACGTTTGTCGACCGCGCGATGCTGTGCGATGCCGCAGTGGTCGCGGGCACGGAGTTCAAAGTGGAGGCAGCGCATTATTTTCCCGGCAACGTGCGGGCCATAGGCGACTGGTTTCCGCACCATGAGTTGCAAGTGGTGTACGTGAGGCGGTAGGAGCTGCGCAAGCTGCGAACGGAACGTGTCCGCAGCCAGCGCACGTTCCTGTGCGGTGAATTCGTACGGTCGCAGCTTGCGCAGCTCCTACAAAAACAGCTAACGCAGCTGCAGGTGCAGCCGCAGCCACGCGGCGAAGCTGGCTTCGTCCAGATCGCTGGCGGCCAGGGCGAGCACATGGCTCACGCAGTCGGCATCGTCCGCCGCCAACCGATGGCCATTGAGCGCCAGGAACAATTCCGCTGCAACGAAGGCCGTGCGCTTGTTGCCGTCTATGAAAGGATGGTTGCGGGCTATCCCGAAGGCGTAGCTCGCCGCCAGGTCCGCCGCATCCGGTTCTCCGTAGTGGGCCAATTGCAACGGTCGGGAAAGCGCTGACTCCAGCAAGCCTTTGTCACGGGTGCCTGCTGGACCACCATGCTCGGCCAGCTGCTCCTCGTGGATGGCCACGATGACGGCGGGTTCAATCCAGATCCAGTTGCGGACCATGACGATTACTTGGCCAGCTCGCGCAGCACCGCGCGACGCTCCTTCATAAGTTGCCGCCCGATTTTCATTTGTTCTTCAAAGGCAGGATCGTGCGGGGTGATGCGGTAGCCGT